>CASBQH010000209.1 GCA_949127695.1 Synechococcales cyanobacterium PMM_0073 | reverse complement strand
TTGGCTGATCCAAATCGGCTGCGGCTGCTCTCGGCGCTGGCGCATCAGGAGCTTTGCGTCTGCGATTTGGCAGCGGCGCTGAAAATGACCGAATCTGCGGTGTCGCATCAGCTGCGCGTTTTGCGTTCACAGCGGCTCGTCACCTATCGCCGCGCCGGACGCAACATCTATTACAGTCTGGCTGACGCGCATGTGATAGCGCTTTATCAGGAAGTTTCGGCTCACCTTGACGAACCAGTATCGTGATGATCAGTATCGTGATGACCAGTACGTGATGAATCTATTTGCGCTTGGACTGCTATTGCTGCCCGCTGCTGGGCTTGCCCTCTACCTGCTCACGGCTCGACGCTATCAGTCTGCCGAGTCGGTAGCTAATTCTTACGACGAATGGACCGAAGACGGGATTTTGGAGTTCTATTGGGGCGAGCATATTCACCTGGGGCATTATGGCAACCCGCCGCAGCCCAAAGATTTTCTGGTGGCCAAAGCTGACTTTGTACATGAAATGCTGCGCTGGGGCGGGCTCGATCAGCTGCCGCCGGGGCAGAGCCTGCTGGATGTGGGCTGCGGCATTGGCGGCAGCAGCCGAATTTTGGCACAGGACTATGGGTTTGCCGTCACGGGCATTACGATTAGCCCGCAGCAGGTGAAACGCGCCACAGAGCTGACGCCAGCAGGGCTAAGCGCCAAGTTTTTGGTGGATGACGCGATGGCGCTGTCGTTTCCAGATGCCAGCTTTGACGTGGTTTGGTCAATTGAAGCGGGGCCGCATATGCCGGACAAAGCGCAGTTTGCCAAAGAGCTGCTGCGGGTGCTAAAGCCCGGTGGCATTTTGGTGGTGGCAGACTGGAACCAGCGGGATGCTCGACAGCGAGCGCTAAATTTTTGGGAGAAGCCGGTGATGCGGCAGCTGCTCGATCAATGGTCGCATCCAGAGTTTTCTAGCATTGAAGGCTTTGCGGAGCTGCTGGAGGCCACGGGTTTGGTAGCTGGTTCTGTCACTACCGCCGACTGGACGCAGCCGACGCTGCCTTCCTGGCTCGATTCAATTTGGCAGGGCATTGTGCGGCCAGCGGGGCTGGTGCGATTTGGCTGGGCGGGCTTGGTCAAATCATTGCGAGAAGTGCCGACGCTATTGCTGATGCGGCTGGCTTTTGGCACAGGGCTATGTCGATTTGGCATGTTTCGGGCGGTGCGGGCTGAGAAATCTTAAAACCAATGCAAACTTCAGATTCAAAAGCTAGCTCAGAGCAGATGAATATGCCGCCGATCCGGCGCGTCGCAATTGTGGGCGGAACGCATGGCAACGAGCTAACTGGTGCTTACTTGGCCAAAAAGTTTGCTGCCCTGCCGCAGCTGGTGCAGCGCTCTAGCTTTGAGAGTACAGTGCTGCTGGCCAACCCGCTAGCCTTTGCGGCGCGTCAGCGCTATCTGGAGCGTGATTTGAATCGCTGCTTTTCGCCTGAGAACCTGCAAGATGCGGCGGCGCTGAGCTACGAAGACAATCAGGCTAGAGCGATCTATCAGCAGCTGGGCAGCGGCGCGGCTAAGGCTGATTTTATTTTAGATCTGCACAGCACGACTGCCAATATGGGCTTGACGATTATCTTAACCAATCGCCATCCGTTCAATTTGCGGATGGCGGCCTATCTCAGCGGTCTTCACCCAGCCGTTAAAATCTATTTTTGGATGGATAGCCAAACTACCTTTCTGCGCTCGATCAGCAAATTTGGCTGTGCAATTGAGGTGGGGCCGGTGGCTCAGGGGCTGCTGGATGCTGCCCTGTTTGAGCAAACGCAGGCTTTGGTCTACAGCGTTCTAGATTATCTAGAAGCTCAGAATCGCGGCGTAGATCTCAAAATTGCAGATCGCCTGACGCTCTATGAATGTACGGCAATGGTGGACTACCCAAAAACTGAGCAGGGCGACTTGGCAGCGATGATTCATCCGCAGCTTCAGTCTCGTGACTATCAGCCGCTACAGTCGGGTGACGCTATATTTCTGGGCTTTGATGGCACAACCATTCACTACAGCGGCGAGTTAGCCTATCCGGTGTTTATTAACGAAGCGGCTTATTACGAAAAAGGCATTGCCTTCTGTCTGACCCAGCAGCAGCAGATTAGTCTGGCAGATTAGTCTGGCTGATCAGTCAGACTAATCTGCTGCATTCAGATCTGGGGTAAATTTGTGCAAACTGTCATTGCAGAACTCATTTATCCAGCAGTCAGGCTAATCTGAGGTTAAACCATCAACTGACGAGCGACAACCCATGCAGCAAGCTGCTTATCTCAAGTGGAGGATTTTGCTCAAAGTCCTGCCGTTTACCCTGCTATTTTGCTTGGTCAAGTGGGGGATTCATCTTGAGAATCTTGAACTCTGGAAGTTTGACCGCATGACAGGCTCTCTGTTTGGGGCAGCCACCTTCGTGATTGCCTTTATCCTCAGCGGCACTTTAGCCGACTACCGCACCAGCGAAGAGTTGGTCTGCCAGTTGGTCAGCGCGATTGAATCAATTCAGGATACTGCAAGCTTTACCGCCGTTAATCATGACACCTATGATCCAAAGCCCTTAACTCAAACGCTGGTGCAAATTTTAGAGCGGCTGCTAGATTGGCTAAAGTCGGGCGATCCTGCCCTGAATTTGATCTTAGCAATTGATGATCTCAATATGCAGTTTGCCAACCTTGAACCGCATATTAGTGGTCCTGTGCTGAGCCGGGTTCAGTCTGAGCAATCTAAGCTGCGCTATATTACCAGTCGGATGAAGCTGATTCGAGAAACTGAGTTTCTGCCGCCAGCTTATGTGTTGCTAAAGCTATTCCTGGCTGGCGCAATCATGGCGCTGCTGCTGACTGATGGCGAACCGCTGGGCAAAACGCTAGTAATTTCTGGGTTTCTGTTTACCTCATTTCTCTATTTGGTGATGCTGATTCGCAATTTGGACAACCCGTTTCAATATAGTCAGCAGTCTTGTATTGACGTGGATCTATCGCTGCTAGACGAACTGCTTGACCGCCTGCGGGCTCACCCCAGCGACGCCTGAAGGGCTTCTGGCTCCGCTCGACAGCTGCCAGCCCCAGTGGCGGGGTTTTTCACAATCTTTTCATTTTCCTCTCTCTATGCTATGTTTAAAAATGAAAAGACTATGAGATTAAGCGAGATTAAGCAATGTGGAGTAAGGTTGGCAGCGGCCTGCTGGTAGGGTTAGTAGCCGGGATGGCAGGCTGTACAATCCAGGCCAAATCCCCTCAGCCAACCGCCTCTGGGCAATCAGTAACCTCTGGGCAGCCGGCAGTCTCTGGAAGGCCAGTCGTCCTGACCACATTTACCGTCCTAGCCGATATGGCGCAGAACGTCGCAGGAGAAGCCGCCCAAGTCGAATCGATCACCAAGCCCGGAGCAGAAATTCACGGCTACGAACCCACGCCCAGCGATCTGACCCGTGCCGCAGGCGCAACGCTAGTGCTAGACAATGGCCTGAATCTGGAGCGCTGGGCCGAGCGATTTTACAACAGCTATCCTCAGCTGCCGCACCTCACCCTGAGTCAGGGCGTGCAGCCCATTAGCATTGCCGAAGATGCCTACCAGGGTAAGCCCAATCCTCACGCCTGGATGTCGCCCCAAAACGCCTTGATCTATGTGGACAATATTCGCAAAGGGCTTAGCGATCTCGATCCAGCCAATGCTGAACTCTATGCTGCCAACGCCAAAGCCTACAGCGCTCGAATTCAGGCCATTGACCGCCAGCTCAAGCAGGCTGTTTCAGCCATTCCGCCTGAACAGCGCTACATCGTCAGCTGCGAAGGCGCGTTTTCCTACCTCGCCCGCGACTATGGCCTCAAAGAAGTTTATCTTTGGCCTGTCAACGCTGAGCAGCAGGCTACGCCGAAACAAATGGAGCGGGTGATTGAAACAGTGAAGGCTAACCAAATTCCGGCAGTATTCTGCGAGAGTACAGTCAACAACGAAGCACAGCTCCAGGTAGCCAAGGAAACCGGAGCCAAATTTGCTGGCCTGTTCTATGTCGATTCCCTGTCTCCTCCAGATGGAGGAGCGCCTACCTATCTCAAACTTCTAGAATATAACGTTAATACTCTAATTAAAGGTCTACAAGGCAACTAGCGAGGATCTATGGATACTGCGAGTATCAATATTGAGAATGTTACAGTTGCCTATCACGGCAAGGTCGCCCTGCATAGCGCTCACCTCCAGCTGCAAGCCGGCAGCATCTGTGGTCTGGTGGGGATGAACGGAGCCGGAAAATCAACTCTGTTCAAGGCAATCATGGGCTTTGTCAAGCCCGCTACCGGACAGATTTCAATCAACGGGCGCTCCATTCGCCATGCCCAAAAGCATAGCCAGCTTGCCTATGTGCCGCAGTCAGAAGAAGTAGACTGGGACTTTCCGGTGAGCGTCCAAGACGTGGTGATGATGGGTCGCTATGGCTACATGAACCTGCTGCGAATACCGCGAGCGCCTGATCAACAGGCTGTGCGGCAAAGCCTAGAGCGAGTTGAAATGTGGCCGCTGCGCCAGCGACAAATTGGCGAACTATCAGGCGGACAAAAGAAACGCAGTTTTTTTGCGCGAGCCTTGGCTCAGCAGGGCAGTATTCTCTTGCTAGACGAGCCCTTTGCAGGCGTCGATATCAAGACCGAGAAAATAATGATCGATCTGTTAATTGAGCTGCGGCAGCTGGGGCATACCATCTTAATCTCGACGCATGATTTAGCCTCTATTACCACGTTCTGCGACAAAGTAGTGCTGATCAACCGCAGCATCTTGGCCTATGGCGATACCTCTGAGGTGTTTACCGAGGAAAATCTTTCGCGGGCGTTTGGGGGAGCAGTCGGCGATTTCTCCTCAGCCAAACGTCGATTCACCCAAACCGATCATGATTAAGCCTACGGAGTTAAGCCCACGGAGTTAAGCCCACGGAGTAGCGATGGAATTCATTCAGTGGTTTGTTGCGCCCTTACAGCATGAGTTTATGCTAAAGGCGATTTTGGTTAGCGCTTTGGTTGGTATTGTCTGCTCGGCGCTTTCTTGCTATATGACCTTAAAGGGCTGGGCGCTAATGGGAGATGCGGTCTCTCATGCGGTGATGCCGGGAGTGGTGATTGCCTATCTGCTGAATCTGCCCTTGGCAGTCGGAGCCTTTGTGTTTGGGGTAGGCTCTGTGATGGCGATTGGATTTGTCAAGGACAAGACGCGGGTCAAAGAAGATACGGTAATTGGTTTAGTATTTACCGGCTTTTTTGCTCTGGGACTCGTCTTAATTTCTAAAGT
>CASBQH010000208.1 GCA_949127695.1 Synechococcales cyanobacterium PMM_0073 | reverse complement strand
TCCGGTGAGGGCTACGGCTCCTGCCCCTGTTGCGGTGTCGCCAGCGCCCACAAGACCCAGACCCGCTCAGCCAGCGCCAGCAGCGTCTCAGCTCCCAGCTCAGCCTCCAGTCGATATTACCCAACTGCTACGCCAGCCTCAGGCATCTGCCCCATCCATACCCTCAGCCCAACCTAGCGTCAGCCGCGATCCAGCAGAGCAGATGACGCCAGCCGATTTGGATCTGGAGCATAGCCCCCGGATCACGCTTTACGAGGCGGGCTTAATGCAGCAGGAGTTAGAAAATTTAATTGGTCGCTATGAGAGCGCCGTGATTTTGGCTAGCTCGCGGGATGGGTTGCAGGCAGAGCGGCATTCAGGCAGCAGCGCCATCAGGCCAATTAGCACCAGCGCCAGCAATAACGCCAGCAATAGCGCCAGTAGCCGGACTGAGGCAGCGCTGAATGACGCAGTTTTAACCGAAGCTCGGCAAGGCTACAGCAGTCTTGCCGCAGCTTTGCGCCAGCATGACTATTCGCAGGCTCGGCAGCAGTGGCTGGCCACCCGGCAGCTGCTGTGGAATAACTTTCCGCTGGATCGCCCGCTGTCTCAGCCAGAAGTGCGAGCCATTTGGCTAGATCGCGGAACCATTGTGCAGGCGGGCTCTCGCCAAGGGCTGGCGCAGCTGTTTGACCGACTGGCGGCAGCGGGCATTAATACAATATTTTTTGAGACCGTGAATGCGGGCTACCCGATCTATCCCAGTCAGGTGGCACCCGCCCAAAACCCGCTGACGCAGGGCTGGGATCCGCTGGCCGCAGCCGTTGATCTGGCTCATCAGCGCCAGATGGAGCTTCATGCCTGGGTCTGGGCTTTTGCGGCAGGCAATCAGGCGCACAACGCAATTTTGCAACAGCCCGTCAGCTATCCAGGGCCCGTTTTGGCGGCACATCCTGACTGGGCGAATTACGACAATCGCGGCTCAATGATTCCGCCGGGACAGACTAAGCCATTTCTAGATCCGGCGAATCCGGCAGTGCGGCAATATTTGCTGAGTCTGTACAAAGAAATCGTCAGTCGCTACGATGTTGACGGCCTACAGCTGGACTATATTCGCTATCCGTTTCAAGATCCGCGCGCGGGCGGCCATACCTATGGCTACGGCAGCGCCGCAAGGCAGCAGTTTCAGCAGCAGACTGGGGTTGATCCGATTAGCCTGTCGCCGACCAACCCGGCGCAGCGGCAGCTCTGGCAGCAGTGGACAGAGTTTCGGATCGAGCAAATTAGCTCATTTGTGGCCGAAACTTCTGAGCAGCTGCATCAGATCAAGCCAGATTTAATCCTCTCGACTGCTGTGTTTGCCCTCCCCGAACGCCGCCGCCTGAATGAAATTCAGCAAAACTGGGAGCGTTGGGCGCAGCAGGGCGATGTGGATATGATTGTGCTGATGAGCTATGCGGGCGATACCAACAGCTTGCAGCGGCTCACCAATCCCTGGCTAGCCGCAGATGCCAATCTAGGCTCGGCGCTGGTGTTGCCCGGAATCCGGCTGCTCAATCTCTCTGATGCAACGGTGCTGGATCAAGTGCAGGCGCTGCGTGATTCGCCGTCGGGCGGGTTTGCGCTGTTTGCTGCCGAAAATCTAGATGGCAAGCTCCAGCAGATCTTTCAGCAGATTCAGGGCAGCTCGGCTGAACCGATTCCTTATCGCGATCCGTTTGCGGCTGCCGCCAGTCGCTATGGGCTGCTGATGCAGCAATGGAGCTGGCTGATGGCTCAAGGCGAGCTACAGCTTCGGGATTCGCAGATGCAAACCTGGCAAACGAAAACCACCGAGCTAGATCAAGCGCTCAAAGCCTTGGCTGAATCGCCCTCTGAGGCGAATCTCCGGCAGGCTACGACCTTGTTAAACAGCTTTCAAAGCCAGTTCAAAACCTGGATAGAACTGCCAACGCTCAGCGCTGATTACCGCATTCGCACCTGGCAAAACCAGCTCGCCACAGTTGACAAGCTGTTGAGCTATGGCAACCAGACAGTGCTGGCAAGGCAGCTAGAGAGCCAAACGACTGGCCGCTAAGCGTTGACCAACAGCCGAAACCCTTGCGGGATATTTTTTCAAATGGCTCAGGCGGGATTTGAACCTGCGACCTTGGGCTTATGAGTCCCCTGCTCTAACCACTGAGCTACTGAGCCGAAATAAACAAACGAACCAGCTTGAGGCAAATTTGCCAGCTTTACCAAGATAGCATATGAACTTTGTCAGCTACTAGCTGAGTTCAGCAGAACCCTCAGCAGAACGAGCGCCAAATGCCATGCTTGAGCAATGGCGGAGCTAGTCTTTGGCAGGCGGCTGAATTGCCAGAGTACCGTCAGGCTGTTTGGTGACAGTGCCACCGAGCGCCTGAATTTTTTGAATCGCCGTTTCCCGCGCTCGATCATCTGGCGCATTGCTGTAGACCATCACCCAGGCTGCAACCTGAGCCGTTCTGCTATCAGGATTATTCGCCAAAAAGTCAGCAGCCTGCTGAGAGCTCACGGCAATCTGCTGGCTTTCGGGCAGCGGCGACTGAGCAGCCAGCTGGGCGGCGGTGAGAAAAGACTGACGCGCCGCCTCGGCATCGCCAGAAAACAGCAGCTGGTCGATGGCCAACTGCCGCCAGCCCACATAGGCATTGGGCAATACGTCAGGCTTGAGTGATTCTAAGGCTTGCTGCATGATCTGGTTGGAGCGTTCCGGTAGTCCGGCATAGATCGAAGAGCTGGTGAGCAGATAGTTGTAAGACTGCACAAAGTAAGGGTCGCGCTTCAGGATCACCTCAAAAAAATCAGGACTGAGCTGATAGTCAGTTTTGTCGCGAGCTGGCTTATCACCAAAATATTGCAGAAAATTTAAGAATGTCCAGTTGGCAATCAAATGATCAAAGCCCAGGGTCGGCAGGTCTTGCAGCAGCGCCAGCCGAGCCTGTTCAGCTTCGGCGTCCCGGCGAATTTGCTCCACTGAGGGCGTTTGATCCTGGCGCTGAATTTGGCGAAGCTGCAAAACTTGCAGCCCGCCAATTGCCGCAATGCAGAGCAGCAGCAGCGAGAGGGTCAACAGAGCTTGAAATCCGCGCGATCGAGTTGACATATGCGTTAAACCTCTCGCCACAAAAGTGGGTACAGCCTGAACTCAGCCAATTGGCTCAAATAAATCTGCCTAAAGCAACTTCGCCATTCTCAGAGCGGGAATGTCAAGATGAGAGAAGCAGAACTGCTCCCTAATCTATGCCAGATTCTCCCTCCATTGCCCAGCACTATCATGAGCGCACCAAGTATCATCCTCAGATGCTGGCCAACCGAGATCTGGATTGGTCAAAGCAGCCGCTGCCGTTTAAAGACTATCCGATTGGCGCATCCTTTGATCTCAAAGCCTATCTCACCACTGAACCCAGCATGGATGAGAAGGAGCAAGCATGGCAGCGGCTGTCCCGGCTGCTGTTTTGCACCTATGGCTTGACCGTCAAAATCACCACGATGAGCGGCGATCCGGTCTATCTGCGGGCTGCGCCCTCGGCAGGCGGGCTGTACCCGGTTGAAGTTTACCTGATTTCTCGCGGCACGCCGCTGCTGCCGCCCGGTCTCTATAGCTATCAGCCTCAGACGCACTCGCTGCGGCATTTTTGGGAGAGCGATCTCTGGCCGCAGCTGCAAAGCGCTTGCTTCTGGCACCCAACTCTGGACGATACGCAGCTGGCCATTGTCACCACTGCGGTGTTTTATCGCTCGGCTTGGCGCTACCAGGACAGGGCCTATCGTCGGGTGCATTTGGATACGGGGCATTTGCTGGGCAATCTGGAGCTAGCCTGCGCCATCAACGACTATCGCCCGCATTTAATGGGCGGCTTTATGGATGAGGCAGTCAACCGCCTGCTGTATCTGGATGCTAAGCAAGAGAGCGCCTTGAGCGTGGTAGGGCTGGCTGATTTGCTAGAGCTGCGCCAAAATCTTTCCTTGCTGCCGACGGCTTTAGCGTCCAAGACGCAGTTTGACTACCCAGAAATCCTAGACGGCGAGCTGCTGGGCTATCTGCATCAGGTCAGCAGCATTCCTGAAATCCCGAATCCACCTGCGCTCAAGTCAATGCTGCCCGAACGCCGCGACCAAGTTGCGCCCCAAACCGACAAATACAACTTTCCATTCTGTCTAAAGCTACCCACCGCTGCGCCACCCATCGACTGGGGCGATCATTTGATCGATCTAGAAAAGACAATGATTAAGCGCCGCTCGACTCGTGCTTACAATGGCGACAACATTAGCTTTGACGATCTCAAAGCGCTGCTCGACTTCACCTATCAGCCGCAAAACTACATTGAGCAAGGGCTTGATCGCAACCCCGATTACTTCGATCTGGGGCTAATCGAAACCTTTGTGGCTGTGTCCGGCGTCGATGACCTGGAAGAAGGCTGCTACTACTACGCGCCCCGCTCGCAAGAGCTGCGGCAGATTCGATTCAAAAACTTCCGCCAAGAGCTGCATATGCTCTGCCTTCAGCAAAATCTGGGTCGAGACGCAGGCGCGGTGCTGTTTCACACCGCCGATTTAGACAAAGCCATCGCCCAGTATGGCGAACGCGCCTACCGCTACCTGCATATGGACGCAGGCCATCTGGGACAGCGCTTGAACCTGGCCGCAATTCGGCTGGGGCTGGGCGTCAGCGGCATTGCCGGATTCTTTGACGATGCGGTAAACGAGGTGCTGGGCATCCCCGCCGACGAAGCGGTGCTTTACATCACGACGCTGGGGCAGCCGAAATCGGCGGGTTAGCTAGAGGCTGAAGCTAATATGGCGAAGTAACTGCATCTTGTGAACGCGCCATGCTGGGAACCCAAAACCTCTCGACTTTTATCTTGGCCAGCTTTCTGCTCTGGATTACGCCAGGGCCAGACACTCTGTATGTTCTGGCGCGTAGCATCGCCCAAGGTCGGCAAGCAGGCTGGCTGTCGGCTTTGGGCAGCAGTACGGGGCTGTTGGTGCATACGACCTTTGCGGCATTTGGCCTCTCGACCATTTTGGCCACTTCCGCTTTCGCATTCACGCTTGTCAAGATCGCTGGAGCAGGCTATTTGATCTACTTGGGACTGGAGGCGCTGCTGAAGAAATCTCAGCCAGCCATCGCCCCCGAAACGCCCTTAATGAATAGCTGGCAGCTCTATCGCCAAGGGCTTGTGACCAACGTCTTTAATCCCAAAGTGGCGATTTTCTTTCTGGCCTTTTTGCCCCAGTTTGTCGATCCCAGCAGAAGTCTGGGGGCGCTGCCGTTTCTGCTGTTGGGGATATTTGTGACGCTGGGAGCGACAGTCTGGTGCTTGATTATTGCCGCATTTGCCTCAAAAGCCACCCAGACCATCCGCAGCAACAGCAGAATGTCAGGTTGGCTACAGCGGCTAGCTGGTTGCCTATATATTACGCTGGGTCTAAATCTGCTCAAGAGCAAGGTTCAGCCGACATAGGCGACGGCAACCCCTAAGCCGCCTCAGCGCTCAGCAGATCTTTTAGCGCATAGACCACCTGCTGCTGCTGCGCTTGGCTCAGCTCTGGGAACATCGGCAGCGAAATTACCTCCTGCGCCACCTGCTCAGTGATTGGCAGCTGTCCTAGACGGTAGCCGAGATGACTGTAAACGGGCTGAGCATGGAGCGGCAGCGGGTAGTAGAGCGCCGTGCCCACACCGAGCTGCTGAAGGCTTTGGCGGATCGCATCGCGCTCTGAGCCGGTTTGAGAGCTGGTGGGGGATGCGACTCGGATTGTGTATTGGTTCCAGACGCTTTCGCCGCCAACGGGCGCTTGGGGCGTGATCAGCCCTGGAATTGGCGCGAGCCAAGTTTGGTAGCGCTCGGCGATCTGGCGGCGGCTGGCGTTCCAGGCTTCGAGGTGGCGCAGCTTAATTTGTAAGACCATCGCCTGAATTGCATCCAGACGGCTGTTGACGCCAATTTCTTCGTAAACATAGCGCTGGGTTTGGCCATGGTCACGCAGACGACGTAGCCTAGCGGCAATCTCCGTATCCTGAGTCGTAATCGCGCCCGCATCGCCACAGGCTCCTAGATTTTTAGTCGGATAGAAGCTGAAGCAGCCCAGATGCCCGATGCTGCCGGTTTTTGCGCCTGCCCAAGCTGCGCCCGTAGACTGAGCGCAGTCTTCAATCACCCAGAGCTGATGCTGGTTGGCAATTGCCATTAGGCGGGTCATGTCGATCGGCTGACCAAATAGATGCACTGGAATAATTGCTTTGGTGCGTGCGGTGATCGCGGCTTCCAGCAGATCTAGATTCAAATTAAAGCTATCAGGCTGAATATCTACAAACACCGGCGTTGCGCCAACAGCGCTGATGGTTTCAGCCGTGGCAAAGAAAGTAAACGAGCTGGTAATTACTTCATCACCCGCGCCAATACCGAGCGCCCGCAGAGCCAAAAATAAGGCATCTGTGCCCGAATTGCAGCCGACTGCTGCTTCAACGCCAATATAGTCCGCGAACTGCTGCTCAAAATTTTCGACCGCTGCGCCGCCAATGTACCGTCCAGAAGCCAGGATTTCGAGCACGGCTTGACCAATCTCTTCCCCAATCAGCTGATATTGCTGACTCAACTCAAAGGCTGGAATAGAACTCACTCGCTTACACCACAAGTCAAAACTACAAGAACCGATCTGGCCAGCGGCCAATTCAGGCTCACTGGACTATTTTCTACCATGTTTTGCCAACGCTAAAATCATCTTGGGATACCGGCAGCGCCCTCAACGATTGAAAAGCCCAGATTTTCGCAGAGGTTGCTGCCTGTTACCAAATCGGAAACCAGCCCAGTTCTGCCGCAGATTCCAGGTTTAATGAGGCTAGTTCGAGACCAAAACTGGTTCTTGGGTTATGCCATCGGGCAACTGGGGCATAGGGTTAACCGCTGTTGCAGTTGCCTTCTCTGCTGAGTTTTTTATGAGGCTTGAATGAAGCTGGGAACCATTTATGGCTGGCGGCGCTCAAGCAGATTTGGCAGCTGATGCATGTCCGAGATCGTTCGGCGACAATCCGAGTCAGTCCGGCAGGTTTGAGGATTGTTCGGTAAACTGGCAAACTGTAAGACGATTGGTGTGAGCAGCTATGGCAACCCCCAACTCCTCATTTCGCAACCTGGCTCAATCTGGGCAGCTTCAGGCGCTCTGGCGCAACCCTTCTGCCATTGCCGCAATTGCCTCGCTGGGG
>CASBQH010000207.1 GCA_949127695.1 Synechococcales cyanobacterium PMM_0073 | reverse complement strand
GCTGCATAAGCATAGCCATTTGCTAGATCGCGAAGATGCTGAGGCGGCTGAAATTGTGCAGCAGCAGTTTTTGCAAGAGCAGATCCAGCTGATCTTGGATTGCAGCCTGGAAAAAGTCGAAACAACAGACGCAGGCAAAATAATTCACTATCGCCAGAATGGAGCCGTTCAATCGGTAGCTGTAGATGAAATTTTGGTGGGGGCTGGGCGTAGCCCCAATGTGGATGGCCTCAACCTGGAGGCAGCAGGCGTTGCCTATGATGCCCGTCGCGGCGTTGAGGTGAATGACTATCTCCAGACAACCAATCCGCGTATCTATGCTGCCGGAGATATCTGCATGAACTGGAAGTTTACCCATGCGGCTGACGCTGCTGCCCGGATTGTGATTAAAAATACGCTGTTTTCGCCGTTTGGCCTGAAGCGCAGCAAGCTCAGCAGTCTGGTGATGCCTTGGGTAACTTACACCGCCCCAGAAATTGCCCATGTTGGTCTCTATGAATCTGAGGCCAAATCGCAGGGGATTGAGACTAGCACGATCAAAATTCCGTTCTCTGATCTTGATCGCGCCCTAGCTGACGGTGAATCGGCAGGCTTCCTCAAAATCTTGCACAAGCGCGGCTCAGACCAGATTCTGGGAGCCACCATTGTTGCTAAACATGCTGGGGAAATGATTAGCGAAATTACGCTGGCTATCGTCACCAAGCAAGGACTCAGCGCTATTTCTGGCGTGATTCATCCTTACCCAACGCAGGCCGAGGCGATTAAAAAAGCAGCCGATGCCTATCGCCGGACGCTGCTGACGCCAAGCACCCAGTCTCTGTTAAAGCTGTTAATCAAGTTTAGCTAACGCCTGAACCGCGCCTGTGAATTCATTCAACTTAGACAATATTTTGACGATCATTCCGGTGCAGAATGAAGCCGATACGATTGCGGCTGTGCTCCAAGCCTTGCAGGCTGCTGGTCTACGGCAGATTCGAGTGATTGATAACGGCAGCAGCGACGGCAGCGCCGAAATTGCCCGTCAAGCCGGAGCCGAAGTGCGATCTGAACCTGTCTCTGGCTATGGCAGCGCCTGCTGGTGCGGGTTGCAGCAAATTCCGGCTGAGATTCAGTGGATCTTATTTTGCGATGGCGATGGCAGCGATGATCTGGACGCGCTCGATCAGTTTTGGAAATTGCGCCACTGCTATGATCTAATTCTGGGCAATCGGGCTGCAACTGCTGCCGGACGAGCTGCCATGACGCCAGTGCAGCAGTTTGGTAACTGGCTGGCAACTACCTTAATCTGGCTGGGCTGGGGCTACTGCTATCGTGATTTGGGGCCGCTGCGGTTAATTCGCCGCTCTGCCTTAGCCCAAATCCAAATGCAGGATCGCGGCTTTGGCTGGACGGTGGAAATGCAGGTGCGTGCCGTTGAGTGCGGCCTGCGAATCTGCGAGCTGCCTGTCAACTATTACAACCGACAGGGTGGCAAGTCCAAGATTTCTGGCACAGTAAACGGCAGCGTTAAGGCAGGTGTAATCATTTTGAGTACGTTAGGTAAGTTCTATGCTCAGCGATTGATCACAGCCTTCAAAAAAGCCGTGGGGTCATGAGGAGCCTACGATTGCTCTATAAACTACCCTATAAACCGCATGACCTGCTGCTGAGTTTCAGCGCGTTCCTGTTAATTTTAGGCGCAGTGCTGATTAGTCCAAATGGAGCGGTCGCTCAAATTGAGACGCTGCATAAATTTTGGCTGGGGGCGGCAGTCATGGGACTCGGCTTTAGTTTATCTTGGCGGCTTCAGGCCATATCACCACTGTGGTTTTGGGGCGTTGCAATTCTGGCGCGGCTACTGCTGCTGCCCATGGAACCGGGTGACGACCTCTGGCGCTACCTCTGGGAAGGCAAGATCCAAACCCTGGGGTTTAGCCCCTATCACCTCGCGCCCAACGCCCCCGAGCTGGCGTTTTATCGCCCCATCTGGTGGTCACAGATCAATCACCCAGATGTTGCGGCTATCTATCCGCCAGTGACCCAGCTTGGATTTCGACTGTTAGCCACAGTTTCCCCCAGTCCCTTTCTTTTTAAGTCGGCTTTTGTGCTAGCAGATTTGGCGGTTTGCTGGCTGTTGAGTCGGCGATTTGGTCAGCTGCGCGCCATGCTCTATGCCTGGAACCCGATGATTATCTATGCTTTTGCGGGCGGCGGGCATTATGACAGCTGGTTTATTCTGCCACTGGTGGCGGGCTGGCGGGCCTTTGATCGCGATCCGCCCCAGCGCTTGGGTTGGAGCGCCCTCTGGGTTGGTATGAGCATTGCCGTAAAATGGATCTCGCTGCCGATGCTGGGATTTTTAGTTTGGCAGGCGCTGCGTCGGCTGAAGCTAGCACAGGCGGCTGGGATCGGGCTATTGGGCATGCTGCCGATGCTACTGTCGGCGCTGCCTTTCTGCTCAACCAGCTGCCCTTTGGTGCCGACCCGCTCAGGGTTTGTCTCGTCAGGACGGAGCGCAGAGCTATTGCCGCATGTTATCGCGCAAATTTGGCCAGCTGCTTTTTTGGCCGCAAACTGGATCTATCTGCTGCCTTTAGGGCTACTGGTAATTGGGCTAATGCAATGGGCAACCAGCTTTGGGAAATTCAGCGCCTGGTACTTGTTTGGTCTTCTAACGCTGACGCCAATTGTGCATTTCTGGTATTTTACCTGGCTGATGCCGTTTGCCGTCCCCAGCCAAAATTGGGGGATGCGCTGGGTGAGTCTGTCTGCCTTTGTCTATTTCATTTTGCCCAGCCGCCTGCCCGACTGGCGCTTAACTGACGCAGAGCGTCTGCTGATTTGGCTGCCTTTTGTACTCGGTTGGCTTTGGACGGCTCGGCAGAATGCGGCCAGTCCTCAATCAGAATAAACTCACGTTGCTCAGTTTATTCAGCAGATTCTCATCAAAAACTTAGCCAAAGATCAGGCGGTTAATCCCAAAATGCGGCATAACTAAAGTGGTATTCACGACGCAGATGGCAGCTATGCTCAGACCTCGATTGGCTCTACTCATTGGCACAGTTGCTCTGCTCGCAGGCTGTACTAATTCAGCGACGCTTGCTCCCAGCAATAGCCAGACTGCCCAGACAGCGATGACAACAGCCGCCAGCCTAGACTACAAAGACTACGAAACAATTCTCCGCAGCTACGTCAATGATGCTGGCTTGGTTGACTATCTGGCTCTGCAAGCCAACGCCCAGCCGCTAGAAGACTTTGTGGCCAAGCTGGGGGCAGTCTCGCCCAGCAGCTATGATGCCTGGAGTGAGCCAGATAAAATCGCCTTTTTAATCAACGCCTATAACGCCATCACCCTAGAGTCAATCATTAAACAGCGCCCTCTAAAAGGCAGCATCAAGGATATTTTTGGAGTCTGGAATTTTAACAAGCATCAGGTCGCGGGTAAATCGCTGACGCTGGACAACATTGAGCATGACATCCTGCGAAAGGACTTCCAAGAGCCACGCATTCATGCCGCCTTGGTCTGTGCGGCGATTAGCTGTCCACTGCTGCGCCAAGAGCCATACCGAGGTGAGCGGCTCAACGAGCAGCTAGAAGATCAGGTGAATCAATGGCTCTCTAGCGATCACGGACTGAAGATTGATCGAACCCAAAATAAAGTCGCTATCTCTGCTCTTTTTAAGTGGTTTGGCGAAGACTGGCAGGCTAAATACAATAGCTCAGATAAGTTTACGGGCAGCGACAAAGAGCGAGCCGCGCTAAACTTTATCAGCCGCTATGTGAGTTCTGAAGACCGCGACTATTTAGCAGCCGGAAATTACCAGGTTGAGTATCTAGATTATGATTGGTCGCTGAATCGTCAGTGAACCATAACTAGAATTTAATTGATTACAGATCTTAGCAGCAGCCATCTGAGGAACCCACTATGCATCCAAGTCAACTATTCCAACGTCGCATTCTCAAATGGCTAGGCTGGCTAGGATTACTCCTGTTCACCTGCTTAATCTGCGCTGCGCCTGCGCTGGCTCAGTCTGGCACAGCCTCGTCTGGCTTTGATCCCCAAGCACTGCTGCGGACTGCCCTAGAATGGGTAGATGGCTTAGGCTGGGCGGGCGGCTTTGCCTTCATGGTGATTTATATTGCAGCCACGGTAGCGTTTCTGCCTGGATCAATCTTGACGCTGGGGGCTGGGGTCGTTTTTGGCGTTTTGTGGGGCACTCTCTATGTATTTGTTGGAGCAACGCTGGGGGCAATTGCCGCGTTTCTAGTCGGACGCTATTTAGCGCGGGGCTGGATCAGCGGAAAGATTACTGGCAATCAAAAGTTTGCGGCGATTGACAAGGCTGTGGCCGAAGAAGGCTTCCAGATCGTTTTCCTAACGCGCCTTTCGCCAGTTTTTCCATTCAATTTACTCAACTATGCATTTGGAGTCACAGGCGTATCGCTCAAAGACTATGCGCTCGGCTCAGTTGGGATGATTCCGGGCACCGTGATGTATGTCTATATTGGCTCGCTGGCGGGTGACTTGGCGCGAATTGGCACGGAGAGCCAACCCACGAACCCGACGGTGCAATGGGCGATTCGGATTGTCGGCTTCCTAGCCACGGTAGCTGTAACGATCTATGTCACCCGCGTTGCGCGCAATGCTCTAGCCGTCAAGGTCAGCGAGTAGCTAGCAGTTGACCTGACCGGCTCGCCTTCCCAATATGCCTCAACCCTGCCTGCTGAGTTCCACCAGCCCAGCCATAGCTGTAGCCAAGAAGATCTAGAGGTTGTTACGAACTTTGGACTGGAAAGTCTGCAAATCGCTAACGCCTTTATCAGTTCTTCAGATTTATTGACTATTCTACAAATCTACGGACTTGAATGGTCAAACACAAATCTCACAATAGCTATGACTACGATTCTGCAACAGCGTGGCGTTCAAAATCGGTGGGAGCAGTTCTGTAACTGGATCACCAGTACTGAAAATCGGCTGTATATCGGCTGGTTTGGTGTCTTAATGATTCCGCTGCTTTCGGTTTCCGCTATCGTATTTACCATCGCCTTCATCGCCGCCCCACCGGTTGATATTGACGGCATTCGCGAGCCAGTTTCTGGTTCTTTACTCTACGGCAACAATATTATTACAGCCGCAGTAGTGCCCAGCTCGAATGCGATT
>CASBQH010000206.1 GCA_949127695.1 Synechococcales cyanobacterium PMM_0073 | reverse complement strand
GCATCGTTGCCGAGTCTGCCGTGCAGCGCAACCCAGCCATCCTGCTCGGCCCACACGGCGGCGATCCCGACATCGGCCACCCACCAGGCCGGATCGACCGACGGAATGCCGAAGTCGAAATAGGGTTGTCCGGTGCTGGTGTGAGTGAGTGCGTCGATCGTCAACAGCGTGTGGCCGATGTCCACTCGCTTTTCTTCTGGATCTACGAGATAGGGACCAGGGTTATCAGGTAGCATGGGTGGAGCAGCGTTTTCAAAGGCAGAGGCAGTGAGGCGAGAGAAGGACGTTTGGTTGAGCGGTGGACTTTTCAGCAAACGCCGGATCCCTCCTGTCTCTTGGACAGGAGCATTGAGCATGAGTTGGTCGAATGCTATTTCTCGGAAGGTCAACCCATCGGGACGGGTGCCAGGATAGTACATCTGACGGATTCGAGTGAGCATCTGATCGGGTGTGTCACCTGGGAATGCTGCCTCGGCGTCTTTTACCGCGAGGATGTAGTCTTCGGCAAAAAGCTCTCCAATGCCAAGATTGAGGGGTGGCAGCGGCAGCGACTCGGACTCGAATTCGCTGTCAAGCGCCGCCATTGTCAGGCGTCCGACCACGCCGTCCGAAGGGATAAGCTGCCGATCTGCCTTGTATTGGGCTACGGACTGTACCGTTTCTTCCCCATACATTCCGTCCGGCCCGAATTTCAGCAGCGGGTAGCCGGAGTCGATCAACGCTTGTTGGATGAGGCGTACTGAACCAGAGAACGACTCGCCGATCAGCATGCGATGTTGTCCGTCGGCGCAGGCTTGCAGCACCAGATCTTTGCGAAAACGCGGAGCTTTGAGGGTCATAGATAACCTCCCATTTCAGTACAGAAGACCATCTTGCAGAAATATCCCTTAGAACCGGAGCCGTTGATTTCGCTCCTCCAAGGCGTTAATTCTAGCAATATCAAGATTAGCGGGTCGAATCTCTTGGCATTGTCCAGAGTCCGCAACTCGACGTATTTTTCAGCAATTTTATCCATAATCATCTCACTAGTTTGACGGGTAGATTGAGAAACAAACAAATCCTGCTGTTCAGACTTCAAACAAAATTGCCTCCCAGTGATTACTGGTTAGCTTCTTCCATCACATCGAACCTTAACCGCCGTGCTGGCGGCGATAACAGCGAACGCCGTTGCCGTTGAATCCACAACACAGGCTGGCCATTCATATCTCGCGCCAGCATCCAGCGCCGTTCTAACTCAACGCCGTTACTTGGCACTGCCAGTGGCGCGATTGTGTGGGGCTGAGTAGGTATCTCTGGTTGGAGCACTTCAGCTTCTGGCGCAGGCATAAGCGTCGGCTTTTGGCGCGAAAGGTCAGCGAGGCGGCGCTGTACCAGACGGCGCGGGCCACCCTCAGCTTCTTCGTTGATGGTGTATGGATGCCAGTATGGAACAATCCCCTGTCCTGGCACATAGGCATACTCACGCGCCTTCTGGGCATCGCCAGACGGTTTGCCATTGTTGAACTTGGGAGAATCGGGCAAATCAACTCTGCGCGATTCGACCTCGCGTCCATCAACCGTACGCTCAACCGCCCACAGCAGATTTGATTCTTCGTCTAACCCAAACTGCACACGCTCGAATGGCCTGCTTTCTAGCGGTAACTCGGCTACATGCCAAAGGAGTAGATCTCCGGAAGACAGTCCATCGTCCCCGGGCGTCGTACCGTCAACCTTGAAGAGCGTCCAATCTTGAGGTGGCTGTAGCCCCTGCCATAATGGGTTATCCTCCGCGTTTCGTTCTGTACTGCCGTAGGTGCGCCCAAATGCATCACGTACCTCCATTGACTCAATCGCTACAACTCGCCCGGCCTGTGCTAGCACCGGAAAGAGAAACCAGTCGTCACTATGGGAGAAGATTAGTTCGGTGAGCAGTGCTGTTGGCGTATGGGCACTGTCTGGTGCGTAGCCACCTAGATCAACCTCGGCGTTTTCAATCTGCCACCAGCGCGTGTTTGGCGCTCCGGGATAGCTCAGAGCAGTGGGGATCGCCTCACGCGCATCCGACTCGGTCGCTACCTGCTCGGCCAGTGTAGTTGCGTCAACTGAGTGCCAATCCAGTCGCCCGCCCCGATGTCGCTGCACCGTCAACCGCTGCTGGTTCGTGGTAAATGCATTCTGCTCGCTCTGCTGATATAGCAAGTGCGTGCTATCCCACGCCGGTAGGCTGTCGGGCGGAATTTCGGCCCCAAACTTTGCATCGGCGATGCCAAGTTGTACCCGTTGCCGCCAGATCATCAGCCCGTCAGGCTGCCTATGAAAATGCTCATAGGGCGGCGGCGGGTTAAAGAACATGAGTGCTTGGTTGCCCACTACGCTTGGGTGATTCGTGAAGCGGCGGCCAATCCGTACCCGTCGCCCTATCGTCCACCAGTCATCAATCTCTGACTCGACGATCGCCTCTGCTGGGATAACCAGAGGGTCGAATTGCGGATCGGCGGCGCGGATCGGTCGGCTGCTTAGTCCGTAGTTGATCCAGGTAGGCGAGGATGCGTTCTCTCCCTGGTGTTCGCCCATTTGCCATTGGCGGGCCAGGAACCAAACCGGATCGTGTACCGCCGCCGCAAAACCAGCCTCAAGATTACGCTCATATGGTCGTGGCTCCAGCCGTATGTATGTAGGAATTGTGGAAGCCATGCGATGTCACTCCTGAGTAAACAGTGGGTAGGGTTCCAGCCTGACTCGGTTAGCTCCGGAGGATTGAAGCCACATGGTCGGCGTCAGTGCCTGGAGTTCGCCCAGGTCTTCAATATGCGCGGTGCGCGCGTGGGTCAGCTCGCGAGTCTCGGCAACGATTTGCAGCACAAGGTTTTCGTCCAGCCGTTGGCGTAGCTGCGGCGGCACCGCCAATAAGATCGCCTGCGGCGCTCGTGCCGCAGGCGCGTTGAATCCGAATGCGGCCATAGTGCTACGCTGTGGCATTGGGATAGCTTCACTGAACGAATCGATCAGCCCAACTGCGACCTTTTCACCTGCCCACGTGCTGGCGCTGCCATAGGCCGCTACGAAACGTTCATTCAGAGACATATGCAATGCCGATGCAGCAGCCCGTTTTTTCAGATTTTCCTTCACGACATTGTCCTCGCCGGTGCGCCACGGATCGCCGGGCGAACTGCTCCAAGCGACGAGTGGTGCGTCCAGCTCCAGTTGCAACGCCTCCAGCCGGGCTAGCGGTGGTCGCACTGCCGCCACAATGGTCAGCCAGTTTTCGTCAAGGGTTGGTTCGTTTTGCTGAACGTTTAGGTGCGTATTGGTGAGCAGTGTCGCCTGCGGCCAGCAGGCTAGGATTGCTAGTTTGCCCTGGGGGGATGCCAGGTTGGCGATCGCCTGCGCCAAGGTCGGTATGCCATCAGGTCGTTGGTCGCGCTTGCGCTCCGCATGATCAGGTAGTGGCAGACCAATTTGTGTGGGAGAGGCAAGATCATCTGGCACTGGCGACGCAGCAAGGCGATCTTGCAGCGCTTTGGCAGTAGTTTCAGCCAGATCAGCTAGCGACCTTGCGCTGACAGGAGGTGTCGCACTTCTCAAAGCGGCAAATAGGGCCTCGCGATCGGCAGGTTCACTGATCGATGTCGTGCCCCAGCCCAACGCCCGACGTAGCAAACTCGCGCGCTGAGCATCGTCAGCGGCGGCCCGCAGCCCATCGATCAGCGTTTGGCATGCGCTATGCAGTGCTGTGTAGCGGTTACTCAATTCAGCATAAATATCAGCATCGACGGCCTGTTGCACAATGGTGTCTTGAGTCACGTCACGGCCTGCGGCAGGGCGGTTACCCAAGGCTGCAACAAAGTGCTGTGCCAGTTGGTGCTGCTGGGGCGAGTCGATGCGCACCTGTGCAAGCCCCAGTGTTTGGCGGATACGGCGATGCAGCGTCGGCTGGTCGCTGGCACTGGCTTCCTCGGGCGTGATGCCCAGGGTGGTGACAGTCGCCAGTCCTAGCAATGTGTCATGCTCATTGACAGCAATCCAGAGCCGTAGATCACCAGGCACAATCTCCTCTACCGTGCTGTCAGCCGGGGCACCAAGGTGAGTGCGGATTCTATCGTGAAGAGTTGCCTCGTCCAGCGCAGCCAACTCGTCTGGCAGTAGACGGAGATCGACGAGAGACACACTACCAAGCCCATTGCCGTCTGCTGCATTGACGACCCACAGGCGAGCGTGCCCCTCACTGATATACACCAGTGGTAATCCCAGTGTCCGCCGCGCCAGATCACTCAAAAATTCGGTGGACAGCGCCAGCGTATCGAGCGGTGCAATGCCCATGCCTGATAGCGTTATTGTTCCAATCAGCACCCCGTCGTCTTGATTGTCGTCTTGATTGTCGTCTTGATTGATCGCTGTCCAAGCCCAGCCATCACCTAGTTGACTGTCGACAAACGCCGCCAGTGAGGGGTCGGCCAGGCGGATAGGGTTTGCGTCTGTTGCTACCTCATTGACCGATACATAGGGCACTGCTGCCATCACCAGGCTTTCGATCTGGTAGCCCGAGGGTGGTGTGCGGATAAACTCGAAACTCGGT
>CASBQH010000205.1 GCA_949127695.1 Synechococcales cyanobacterium PMM_0073 | reverse complement strand
TCTTCGATCGTGCCGACTTGGGCAACCGGATGGCCTGCGGACTGCCCCAATTTTTGATGCCGCAGGCCATCCGGTTGCCCAAGTCGGCACGATCGAAGATGTCACCGAGAGTCGGGCAATGGCTCAGATGAAAACCGAGTTTGTCTCAATGGTCAGCCATGAGCTGCGGACGCCCTTGACGGCAATTCGCGGCTCGCTGGGGCTGCTGGCAGGCGGCATCTATGACCAGAAGCCCGAAAAAGGCAGACGAATGGTGCAGGTGGCCGCAGAGCAGACCGACCGACTGGTGCGGCTGATCAACGATATTCTCGACTTTCAGCGGCTGGAGTCCGGCAAAATTACGCTGACGATGCAAAGCTGCGAGGCCGCCAGCTTAATCCAGCAGGCAGTCGAAGTCATGCGCCCCAGCGCCGAAGCCCAGCAGCTTCAGCTCTGCGCTACCCCAGCGCCAGTCCAAATTTGGGCGCATCCTGACTCGGTGCTGCAAACCCTGACCAATCTGATTAGCAACGCAATTAAGTTCTCTAGCGCTGGCAAGACAATTTGCGTCTCAGTCGAGCGAGTGGCTGGCGTAAATCAGACTGACGCAGATGATAGTGTCGCTGCACTCCAGTCGATTTGTGGCGATCAGCCTCAACAGTCCAGTTCAGCGGCTCGCTATGCTCTGTTCAGCGTTCAAGACGAAGGGCGCGGCATTCCAGCTGAGCTGCGGGAGACAATCTTTGAGCAGTTTCAGCAGGTGGATGCTTCTGACTCGCGGCTCAAAGGCGGCACGGGGCTGGGGCTGGCGATCTGTCGCAAAATAGTCGAACAGCATGGCGGCAAGATCTGGGTTGAGAGCGTTTTGGGTAAAGGCAGCCGATTTTGCTTTACGATGCCGCTTCAGCCTGTTGAGCTTCTGCGTGAATCTACTCAGGGTTCAGATCAGGGTTCGGATCAGGGTTCAGAAGCTGAGGCTGCTTCACGTCAGCCTGCAAAAGCCTAAGTTGGCGCTCTACTGACTGTCCATTGGCTCTGACCAATTATTGTAACGTTTTGTAACTTCAAAAAATCTTCATTTTTGCACGATACCTTAAGCATATTCACGGGTCACTTTAAGGTTGAGGAACATAGAGGGGTAGCTGGTAGGCATCTAGTTTTCTGAGTTAAGTGGATTGAGCCATAGAATTTAAAGCTGTGGTAAGTTCTGTTTAATTTGGCTGCTTGAGGCTTGCACTGCCCCCTTTTTATTGACCTATGCTGCCACCCAGAAGCAGATTGGTGCTGGAAGCAGGCTAGAGGAGACTGAAGCAGCGTGACGAAACGCCTAGTGCTGGTCGTCGAAGATGATGAGCCAGTGCGCGAAATTATTTGCAGCTGTTTTGAAGATATTGCCGGATGGCAGGTGGTTGAGGCGAGTTCTGGAGCAGATGGCCTCAGCCTTGCTGCCGCTGTTCGGCCTGATGTAATTGTTCTAGATTTAATGATGCCTGAAATGGATGGGCTGACCTTTTTACGGCGACTGCAAGACAATAGCCAAACTTCGCTACAGCCTGTGGTCGTGCTGACTGCAAAGGTCGATCTAATGCAGTCTACTGATCTAACGCAGCTCGGCGTCAAAGGGCTAATTGCTAAACCGTTTGATCCGATGCTGCTGACTGTACAGGTGGCTCAGTTCTTAGGCTGGGATGAGAGCGAGCTGGGATGAGGCAAGATTTCAATAGCTGCCTTCCAAAAAACTTCAGAACTTTTTTCTAGCCTATCTAAAGGCGTAGATTCGGAGCAATTGCAAATGAACACTATTTTGGTGATTGAAGAAAATGCGGAGTTCCGCGACTCTTTAATCCACTGGCTCACGGCCAAAAACTTCTCAGTCCTCTGTGCCAGTGACGGCGTGACTGGACTACAGCTAGCCCAGCAAGCGCAGCCCGGTTTGGTGCTTTGTAACCTTAACCTCAGCCGGCTTGACGGTTTGAGCGTCCTCAGAGCCATCCGCTACAATCCCCTCACTTCACAGATGCCGTTTCTGCTAATTAGCGCGCGCAACCCCTACGAACTCTATGAGCAGTCTCAGCAGCTTCAGCCGAATGGCTATCTCGAAAGTGCCAAGATCTGGAGTCAGCTGACCGGCGCAATCAAAGCTTGCCTGACTCAAAACTAGCTCTTTCCCTGTGACCAAGCAGAACCGCTGCGAGCCGCCAGCTATCTTGAAAAAGCTCAGCTTTGGAAACAGCTACCGCAAACGGTGTCGGCCTGCTTGGCGTAGCGGATTGGCGATAGTTGATGAATACAGCTAATAAATAGGCTAGTGAACATAACTGGACATATATCCTGACTGCCGAGAAGCGATGGCTCGCTCAAGCTTTCTCCATCCAGTCAAACACCTGATCGAGTTGCTCAATCGTAATCAGGCCATATTGCCACAGCACCATAGGCAGCAGGTTATCGGGCAGCGGGGCTGACTGCTCCTGCTGGCGCAAACCCATATCAATCGCGCTGGTTGGAATCGCCAGATCATGCTCTAGAAATTTGACGAGTCGCTGCTGGAGCGTGGGCGGAGTTAGGGACTGAAGCGTAGGTTGCATAAGGGGAATCACCGTACCCGGCAGAATGCCGGTTATTTTGCCAGTCATTGTATGAGCGGTCTCACGAGTTGTCCTGTCAGTTATATCGCTAAATTGCTAAACCGCTGCTCGAATTAAATCGAATCTTGGATGCAGCAATTGGCGAGCCAATCGTCTCTGCGAGTCTAGGCGCTTCTGCCTAGAAAGCCCATGACGGAGATCACGGAAGTTGGTGAGTCGAGTGACTGGTTTCTCCGTAAAAACCGCATGACGACAGAGTGTATCACGGGGTTAGTACGGTGAACGGGCTTTTTTTGCTTTTTAAGAAAAATTTTGGTTTAGGGCTTGGGCAGAGCGCTTCGCACCTGCCGCACAATCCGATCAAAGTACCAGTTCAAACCGGGCGCAATTAGGCTATGGAATTTGGCCAGGACGCTCATTTCCTGTCCCGGCGCAATTACAAAAGCCTTTTGTTCAATGCCTTTGACAATGGCCGCAGCCATGCGCTCAGCGCTCCACATCTCGGCGGTGGCGGTAATACGCTGGGTTTCAGCAGGCTTAGTCAGGTTTTCGGCGGCTAGCTGCGGCGTGTCGGTATCGGCAGGATAGACAATCGACAGGCCAATATTCGAGACTTTTAGCTCGCCCCGCAGCGACTCCGCTAAGCCGCGCACCGCAAATTTACTGGGGCTATAGGGCGTGTAGCCGTAGATGCCAATTAGCCCTGCCCCGGAGCCGATCAGGGCAATATGGCTACCGGATGTCATCTGGGGCAGAGCCGCCTTGATGCAGTAGAGCGTGCCAAAGTAGTTAATCGCCATCGTCTGTTCAAAGATTTCGATTGGCAGCGCTTGAAAATAGCCGGGATGGGCGATACCCGCGCTGGTAATGAGCAAATCTGGCGCACCCAACGCCTCCACCGCGCTAGCAATTGCCTGCTCAGCCTGCGCCCGCACTGCAAGATCGGCGCTGTGGCTGAAAACTTGGCCGCGACCTGAAGCAGCAATTTCACGCTTCGCCAGCTCTAGCTTCTGCGGATCGCGCGCCAGAATCGAAATATTTGCGCCCCGCTTGGCTAAAAGCATCGCGGTTGCTTTGCCAATGCCGCTGGAGCCGCCTGTGATAATGACATGCCGCCCTGGCCAGTCCATCGCCTAATCTCCTTGATGCGAGAGCTGCGAAATCTGCTATCGACTGGTGCGACGCTCGACTTCTTGCTTCAGTGCCGCCATGGTTTTTTGCAGATTGTCTTTGTAGATCGCAAAAAAGATGCCGCGATTGGAGCTGGGTTCCACCACGACCTGATGCGTGATCATCACCTGACTGCCCGCGCCTGTAATATACCAGGCTCCTTGCAGCTTTTTTAGATCGCCCTCTACCTGATTAAAGGTAATTTTGGCGGGGTAGGCTTCAGAAGCCGAAATCACGGTGCGCTCCCGATGCGTAATTGGGAAGATCCGCACCACGTTGATCTGCTCAAACTGGCGCTGACTGCCGCTGCTCTCCAGCAATTGGCTCGACTCAACGCCCGGTAAAAAGTTAGCAAAATTGTCGTAGTCGGTTAGCACTGCCCAAGCCGTTTCCACCGAGCCGTTGGCCATCACCCGCGCCGTATAGCTGCCGTCTTGCCCTGAGAGCAACACCTGCCCCTGCCGCAGCGCCGCTTGCTCTTGGCTGGTAAGCGCTGCAATCTGGAGGCTTTGCGGCACGGGTTGCGCGATGGGTGCCTGCCTGATCGAACCAGCATTTGGCAGAACCAGCAGCAGCGGCAGCGCAATGGCAAGAGATTGACTCACGTAAAAGCTGGGAAAACGCATAGAGTGCCTAACGTCAAACCGAAAGAATAGCTGTACTTTTAGACTTGGCTTAGTCTATCAGGTTCCGGCTAGCCAACTC
>CASBQH010000204.1 GCA_949127695.1 Synechococcales cyanobacterium PMM_0073 | reverse complement strand
GGCCCCGGATTTGCGCCCGCCGACTCTGGCCCCACCCGATAGCGCGCGCCGTCAAAGCTGAGGATGGAGCCGCCGCCCGCCGCCACCGTATGAATCGCCATCATCGGCGCTCGCAGCCGCACGCCAGCTACTTCGGTTTCAAAGCTGCGCTCATATTCGCCGCTGTAGTGCGAAACGTCAGTGGAAGTACCGCCCATATCAAAGCCGATAATTTTGGTAAATCCGGCGCTGGCGCTAGTTTTAACAGCTCCGACAATGCCGCCCGCTGGCCCAGAGAGAATGCTGTCCTTGCCGCGAAACAGCGCTGCATCCGTCAGGCCACCGTTTGACTGCATAAACATCAGCTTTGGAGTCACGCGCTGGTTCGAGCCAGATTTAGAGCCAGATTCAGAGCCAGGTTCAGCATTCTGTAACGCCGTCGCCACCTGATCAACATAGCGACGCAGAATCGGTGATAGATAGGCATCGACTACGGTGGTATCGCCTCGACCGACCAGCTTCATCAGCGGGCTGACGCGATGCGACACCGAAATCTGCGTGAAGCCAATCTCTGCGGCCAGTGCGGCCATTTGCTGCTCATGCAGCGGGTAGCGGTAGGCATGCATAAACAGAATCGCACAGGCGCGAATGCCATCCTCGTAGGCGGACTGGAGTGATTGCTTAAGAGATGCACTCAGCTGCAACGGCATTAACTCTTCGCCTTGGGCGCTGTAGCGTTCTGCTACCTCAATCACCTGCTCATAGAGCATTTCTGGCAAGATAATCTGACGGGCAAAAATCTGCGGTCGATTCTGGTAGCCAATCTTCAGCGCATCCCGGAAGCCCTGCGTTACCAGCAGCAGCGTCCGATCCCCTTTGCGTTCTAGCAGCGCATTGGTGGCCACGGTTGTCCCCATCTTCACCACCTGAATCTGCTCAGTCGGAATCGCCGCATCGGGTGCGAGTCCCAAAATTTCGCGAATGCCCTGAATCGCCGCGTCAGCATAGCGCTCTGGGTTCTCTGACAGCAGCTTATGCAGCAGCATCTCGCCCTGCGGACTGCGCGCCACAATATCAGTAAAAGTGCCGCCTCGGTCAATCCAAAACTGCCAGCCTGTAGACTGATCTGCCAGATCTCCTGCCAGATCTCCTGCCAGATCTCCTGGGTTATCCTGCGACATCAACGCCCTCTCCTATTGCGGTATAAAGGTAGCCTAACAGCCAGCCAAACCGAATTCTACTGCGCTTGTCGCAGTTTCAAGCAGGCGGTCAATGTCAATTCCGAGCTGCTCTACAACCTGCCGCTGACTCTGGTACATCAGCTCTGATTATTTATCTCCCTAGATAATAGCCTCGGGCTACAGCAGGCTATTCAAGTTCTGTAGAGCCAGCGGGTTGACGCGGGTGTTTCACCGGGCTGTTCTGCCTGAGATCTCGCGGCAGAGCCGGGTACGCTGGGCAGATGGCGGACAGATAGCGGGCAGATAATCTGGATCAGCAGCTAACAAAATGCCCAACGATAAAAAAAAGAACACAATGACTATGCAATTCCGTGAGTTAGGAATAGAATGAGTTTAAATTGATTTACTCTCGGTGACTAAAAAATGGCAACAGCAACTCGTAATCGACCCAAAGCAGTGAGCGTTTCTAAGGAATCTATCGACCAAGTTGGTTCACTTTTGCAAGATCTTTCAGCCAAACCCAAGGAGGGCATGTCGCTACGCGAAGCGATTGATCAGCTACGAGAGCCGATCCAGAGCGCGATGGCCAAAGGCTATAACTATGATGATATCATCGCCGTGCTGGCTGAAAGCGGTATTCCCACCACTGCGGCCACCGTCAAGCGCTATGTATCCCTGAGTGACCCCCGCAAGCGCAAAGCTCCAGCCAAGCGCGGACGGCGAACAGATGCGGCTGAAACGACTGCGCGTAGGTCAAAGGCGGTAGAAGAAGACGAAGTGGATGAAGCGCCTGCCCCCACGCGAGGTCGGCAGAAGACAGCGGCTGAACCTGCGCCAAAGCCAGCCACGCGAGGCCGCAAGAAGGCAGCGGCTGAACCTGCGCCAAAGCCAGCCACGCGAGGCCGCAAGAAGGCGATCTAGGCAGATAGCTGCACCAGATAGCTGCACAGTCAAGGCGAATGCAACAGCAGACCTGAGTATTACACTCAGGTCTGCTGGTTTAGTCTCTAGCTAACCTCTGCTGTTTTATCATCCCTCGCCTAGCGCTCTTCAAAAGCCTGGGGTGGGCGAGAGCGTCTGGGGCGCGGAATAGCGCGCCCTTTGCGGCTAGCTTCCAGCTTCTCAATTGGCTCTGGGCGCGAGGCTTTGAGTAAGAAAACACGATATCCGGCGACCGTAAACAGGTTTTCATAGACGCAGATATAGCCCTGCTCTTGCAGTTCAACCGCGCGGCGATCGCGGGCAGCTTTGGCTTCTAGTTCATCGTTCCAAACGAGTTCTGGAAAAACTTCTTGGATGGTTTTACTCACAGTACACCTATTCTTAAATCTGGGTGGGGTGGACAAAGGAATCAACCGAGTCAAGCAGGCTGATTCCTAAAATATGCATCCTGGATATCAGACTAAAATCTCAGATTGACGCAGCTTCACAACGTTCAATCGCGATAGATCTAGCCATACGGCTACAGGATTGATATCAGTGTAGTGCATCGGCGCGTCAGAGAGCCACTCCATAGAGAATAGAGAGACGATTCTTCTAGCCCAGAGATTCTGGGAAGCGCTGGCTCGTGAGTTTGCCCCTTGTGCAATCCAGGATGTTTTGTAAAATATAAAAGCAATGACCCAGTTTGGGAAAGTGGCTGCGGCTTCGCTTCACCTGCTCTTCACTAGGTTAACCCAAAAGTCTGTCAGAGATTTTACAAAGCGGCTATTTTATTTAATATTCTATCCAACGGCAGGGAGCAAGCAAAATGGACAGTCAGCATGATGTGGTGATTATTGGCGGCGGTGTCACCGGCACCGCATTGCTCTATATGTTAGCCGCCTTCACCGACCTAAAGCAAATCGCCCTAGTCGAGAAGTATCCGGCAATTGCAGCCGTCAACTCCAAGGCCACCAACAATAGCCAGACGATTCACTGTGGCGATATTGAAACCAACTACAGCCTCGAAAAAGCCCTGAAGGTGCGACGACCAGCTCAGATGCTGGTGCATTATGCCGAGCAGCTGCCGCCAGCCGTGCGAGACCAAGTGATCTATCGCTTCCCGAAAATGGTGCTGGGCGTGGGGGAGTCAGAATGCGAATTTCTACGGCAGCGCTACGAAACCTTTAGTCCGCACTTTACCGGCATGCGGCTGCTCGACAAAGCACAGATTGCCGAAGTAGAGCCAAACGTGGTGCAGCTCAACGGTGAGCTGCGCCCAGAAGCCGTCACGGCCATTTCAATTCTAGATGAATATACGGCGATTAACTACGGCACGCTGGCTCAGTCGTTTGTCGATCAGGCGCAGGCCATTGCCGAATGCAGCACTGACAAAACGATCGATCTGCGGCTGGGACAGCAGGTGCAGCGGATTGAGCCATCTGGCACAGGCTATCGCGTGATTACGGCGGAGGGTACGCTAGCGGCGAAGTTTGTAGTGGTTTCGGCGGGCGGGCACAGCCTGCTGTTTGCCCATCGGATGGGAATTGGGCTGGAGTATTCTTGTCTGCCGGTAGCCGGAAACTTTTACTTCACGCCAGAGATCTTGAATGGCAAGGTCTATACGGTGCAAAATGACAAGCTGCCGTTTGCGGCGATTCACGGCGATCCGGATGTGACCGCACCGGGCAAAACGCGCTTTGGCCCCACGGCGCTGCCCTTGCCGCTGCTAGAGCGCTACAGCCTCGGCACCATGTTTGACTATTTTGAGGTGTTGAAATTTGACCAGACGGTGGCGGCGGTGCTTTGGGATCTGTTTAAGGTGCGGGATATTCGTAACTATATTTTTAAGAATATGGCGTTTGAACTACCGCTGCTAAATCGGCGGCTGTTTCTCCAGGATGCTCGCAAAATTGTGCCGTCTTTGCAGCTAGAAGATCTGGAGTTTGCGGCGGGCGTGGGCGGCATCCGGCCTCAGCTGATTGATCGCCGCCAGCGCCAGCTGATTTTGGGGCAGGCTGAGATTGATCCGGGCAACGGTCTGCGCTTTAACATTACGCCTTCGCCGGGAGCAACCACCTGTCTGGGCAATGCCGAACAAGACGTGCTGAGAATTCAGCAGCATCTTGGCTGCGAGTTTGACAGCTCAGGCTTTGAGCCAGCGCTAATGCCGCAGGGCTAAATGCCGCAACCGCGATTTTGTCGCCAACGTCAGCGGCATTTAGTTTAGTAGTGGTGATCTAAATGCGGTGATCTAAATGCAGGCAAGATTACAGCAGTCAGATATTTTGTTTAGGGTGGCTCTTCTAGCTAGGGCTATCCTGAACTTGAGGCCAGAGCCTGAGCCATAGAATTGTACTCAAAGCCAGCAGCAGCGGCAGCGCTGCCATTTGATTCAGCGTTGCCCAGCCCCAGATGTTCAGCAGTCGTCCAGATAAAAAGGCCGAGAGCGCCACTGCACTAAACATTAAAAAATCATGTGCCGCCTGCGTCTTGGCCTTCTCGCTGGGTTGATAAACCTGAGTCAGCAATGTGGTCGCTCCGACAAACATAAAGTTCCAGCCAATGCCCAACAGCGTCAGCGCAACTAAAAAGTTCTGGACTGCGACGCCGCTTAAATTCATCCCAATCGCCAGCAGATTTAAGCCAATGCCACAAAGAATGATATTGAGTACGCCAAAGCGCTGGATTAGCGTTCCGGTAAAAAACGACGGGGCAAACATGCCCAGCACATGCCACTGAATTACAAAAGCCGCCTGACTAAACGGATGCGGCACGGCAGTCATGGCTAGCGGCGTAGCGGTCATCAGCAAAACCATGACGCTATAGCCCACCATGCTGCTAACTGTAGCCACGACGAATAAAGGCTGACGCAAAATTTCCCCCAGCGGACGCCCTGACTGGCTGGCCTCAACCCCGCGCAGCGGCGGCAAATCGACCCCGCGTAGCACTAGTAGCGTCACTGCCTGTAGCCCTACAATTGGCAGCAGCGACCCCGCAAACGGCAGAGCTAGCCAGTCTTTCGCCCAGTTGGCCGTGCTAGGCCCCAGCAGCGCCGCCACCACACCGCCCGCCACCACCAGCGAAATGGCCTGAGCCCGAAAGGATTCGGTGGCTGCTTCTGCCGCCGCAAATCGATAGAATCCGGCGAACCCATTGAAGATGCCAAACAGCACGGTTGCCCAGCAAAACAGCGGAAAGCTCTGCACCAGCACGGCGACTACGCCTAGCCCAGCCCCCAGCATCCCGATCACTGCTCCCAGGCCAAACCCGGCGCGTCGTCCCCAGCGCTGCATCAGCAGAGAAGCAGGAATAGTAGTCAGCATGACGGCAACCTGGGACAGCGCCACCGGCAGCGTCGCCAGCGCTGGGTCAGCCGCCAGATTTGCGCCGATTAAGGCGGCCACCGTAAACAGCATGGT
>CASBQH010000203.1 GCA_949127695.1 Synechococcales cyanobacterium PMM_0073 | reverse complement strand
TCGCGGGCTGCTGCCGCCTCGTCGGGGTGGATGCCCAGTCGCGTCAGGTTGACCCGGCCTCGGCTGTCGATTTCGCGGATTTTGATCACCACCTCATCGCCCAGCGCCACCTCGTCTTCGACTTTGCCAACGCGGTAGTCGGCTAGCTGCGAGATATGGATCATCCCTTCTTTACCGGGTAGAAACTCGACAAATGCGCCAATCGGGATGATCCGCGTCACCTTGCCGACATAGACATCGCCAGCGCTCAGCTTGCGCGTCATGCCTTCGATGATGCCGCGTGCCTGCTTGGCCTTAACGCCATCGACTGCCGAAATCGTCACCGTGCCGTCATCTTCGATATCGATTTTGGCTCCAGTTTGCTCGGTGATGCCCTTGATCGTCTTGCCGCCCGGTCCAATGATCATGCCGATCAGGTCAGGCTCGATCTTGATCGTCAGCAGGCGCGGGGCGAAGGGTGACAGCTCTTCGCGCGGCTTGTCGATTGTGGCTAGCATTTTTTCGAGAATATGCATCCGCGCCGGACGGGCTTGGTTGATCGCATCGCCAATCGTTTCCATCGGCAGTCCGGTAATCTTCATATCCATTTGCAGCGCCGTGATCCCTTTGTCGGTGCCCGCCACCTTAAAGTCCATGTCGCCCAAAAAGTCTTCGATGCCCTGAATATCGGTGAGAATCCGCACCTCGTCGTCGCTCTCTTTGATTAAGCCCATCGCCGCGCCGCTAACCGGCTTGCTGATCGGCACGCCTGCGTCCATTAAGGCCAGCGTCGAGCCGCAGACGGAACCCATTGAGGTAGAGCCATTAGAAGACAGCACCTCAGACACCACGCGCAGCACGTAGGGAAATTCGCTGCGAGGCGGCAGAACCGGCAGCAGCGCCCGCTCGGCTAGCGCCCCGTGACCCACCTCACGCCGTCCAGGGGAGCGCATGGGGCGGGTTTCGCCGACTGAGTAAGGCGGGAAGTTGTAATGATGCATGTAGCGCTTCTGACCGTCTGGGTTGAGGTCGTCTAGCTCCTGCGCCTCGCCGGGAGTGCCCAGGGTGGCAATCGAAAGCACCTGCGTCAAGCCGCGCTGGAACAGGCCGCTGCCATGCACCCGGTTGGGCAGAATGCCCGTGCGACAGGAGATTGGGCGCACCTGGTCGAGCTTGCGACCGTCTACCCGCACGCCGTCCTCGACGATTTGGCGGCGCATCAGCTTTTTGGTGATGCCTTTGTAGGTGTTGCTGAGCGCTTTGGGGTTGCTGGTGGCCGCGACGCGGATCGGGTCTGCTTCCGGCAGCTCGCCAATTTCGGCTACGACCGTGGCTTTGACGGCATCTAGGGCTTCGTCGCGCTCTGGCTTGGTATATTCAAACTTGCCGAGAATCTGCTTCACTGGGTCTTTGACGCGCTCAGTGATGAAGTTTTCCAGCGTCGAGTCCACTTCCGGCGGCTCGGCGGTGACAATCTCGATGCCGAGTTCGGCAATCAGGTCGCGCTGTGCCTGAATCAAGTCGCGCACCACCTCATAGCCAAAGTCGATTGCCTCGATGATATCTTGCTCTGGCAGCTGGTTAGCTCCGGCTTCCACCATGATCACGCCATCTGGGGAACCCGCTACGACTAGATCTAAGTCGCCTGCTGCCATCTCTTGATAGGTCGGGTTGATGATAAAGTCATCGCCCACTAAGCCCACCCGCACCGCCGCCATTGGGCCGTAGAACGGAATTTTGGCTAGCAGTGTGGCAATCGAAGCGCCGGTTACGGCCAGCACGTCTGGCGGCACGCGCTCATCTAGCGATAGCGTGGTGGCGACAATTTGAATATCGTCACGCATCCAGCTGGGAAACAGGGGGCGCATGGGGCGGTCAATCAGCCGACAAATCAGCGTCGCCCGCTCTGGCGGACGGCCTTCGCGTCGCAAAAAGCCGCCCGGAATCCGTCCGGCAGCATAGAGTCTCTCCTCGTAGTCTACGAGCAATGGCAGAAAATCAATCCCTTCGCGACCGGAAGCTCTGGTGGCAGTGACTAGAACTGCGGTGTCTTCTGACTGAACTAAAACCGAACCGCCAGCCTGGGGCGCGAGCAAACCTACTTTGAGTCGAATATCCCTTCCATCAATGGATAATGACTTATCTACTTCTTGCAGCATGAAGCGCTCAATCCTTCCAATTAACTTCTTACTTCTTCTAATGAAGCAATCGTAACATCGATATTATTGGACTGATTGTACTGATGCGAAATTGTACCGACTTTTGCTAGTGAGTCCCAATTATTCTGCGGGATGCGATCCGGCAATTTGGGGGGCGATTTGGGAGGCAATTTGGGGGGCAGTTTGAGCGGATTGGATTGAAGTCAGCATATAGGCTACGCTGAGAACCGCGCTGGATTTCATTCATTCAAATCGCTGCGGCATGTGATATCCCGTACCGCAGAGCGTTAAAATAAGTTGCCGAAGTTTTGCTTCAGCCTCCCGTTTACCAGTTCTCCCCATCTCAGGAAGATCCATGATTTCTAGCAATGATTTTCGCCCCGGCGTCAGCATCGAACTAGACGGCTCAGTTTGGCGGGTTGTCGAATTTTTGCATGTCAAGCCCGGTAAAGGCTCAGCCTTTGTGCGAACCAAGCTGAAAAACGTCCAGTCGGGCAGTGTCGTAGAGCGCACCTTCCGAGCCGGTGAAACCCTTCCTCAGGCTGTAATTGAAAAAAGCACGATGCAGCATACCTATAAAGAGGGCGATGAGTTCGTCTTTATGGATATGGAAACCTATGATGAGGGGCGGCTAAATGCGGCTCAAATCGGCGATCGCGTCAAGTACCTCAAAGAAGGGATGGAGGTGAACGTGGTGCGCTGGAACAATCAGGTGTTGGAAGTTGAGCTGCCTAACTCCGTTGTGATGGAAGTGACGCAGACCGATCCGGGCGTTAAAGGCGATACGGCCACCGGCGGCACCAAGCCCGCCATCGTCGAAACCGGGGCGCAGGTGATGGTGCCGCTGTTTATCACAATTGGCGAGCGGATTAAGGTCGATACGCGCACAGATGCCTATCTAGGCCGCGAGACGGGCTGAGCCGAGGGGATTTGAGGCAGAATTCAGGCAGCGATTAGGCCGTAGGCAAACTTTAGGTAAGCAGGAAGGGTGGAATTGGATTTTAATGAACTCCGCGAGCTTTTGGCCGCAATTGACCGCACCGATATTGCCGAATTTACCCTAAAAAACGGCGATTTTGAGCTGATATTACGCAAGAGCTGTCTAAACGGCGAAACGCATCGCTCCGCGCCTGCTGCGCCCGCTGTATCGCCCGCTGCCGCCATCCCTACCGCCGCCTCTACCGCAGCACCCATTTCTCCACCGCCGCCTGCTCCCTCGCCCCTCGCCGCCAAGCTGCTAGAGATTAGCTCGCCAATGGTGGGCACGTTTTATCGCTCCCCGGCTCCAGATGAAGCCCCCTTCGTCGATCGAGGCGATCGGGTGCGGATTGGGCAAACGGTCTGCATCATCGAAGCCATGAAGCTGATGAACGAAATTGAAGCCGAAGTGGCCGGTGAAATCGTCGAGATTCTGCTCTCTAACGGCGATCCGGTGGAATATGGCCAAATTCTGATGCGGGTGAATCCGGGCTAGGAGAGTTGAGGCTGAAACTAGCCCTGGATCAAGCCGCCCGTCAGCCGCTTCAGCGCCCGATTTGCCACCTCACCATAGCGCCGCTTGCCGCAGAGGATTTCGCCCATGCGTTCGACTGCGCCGGGACGCTTAATACCAACGCTGTAGCCGATGCCGGGGAGTCGATAAAATACGCCCGCCAGTCGCTGCGCCCAGGCCATCTCGCTACCCCACTCTTGGGCAATGACCGCGCTATATTGCTCCAGTGCCTCTAGGTTGCCGCCCAGCGCCTGATCAATCGCCGCTGCCGCCTTAACGCCCGTAAACATCGAAGGCCGAATGCCTTCTGCGGTCATTGGGTCTACGACGCAGGCGGCTTCGCCCGCTAAGACGGCGTTTTGAGTATGCAGCGGCTGGTCGCCGTCCCAGAGGCCAATCGGGTGGCCATATTGCCGACTGCTGTCCAAGTCCACGTTAAAAGCGGCAGCATAGTCGCTCAGGATCGCCTTGAAATCCTGCGGCTGGCCACCGCGAAAGGTGCCAATGCCAATTGAATAGCCGTCGGCCTTCGGAAAGTTCCAGATATAGCCGTTTTTCACCATGCCAAACTCAAAGTGAATTCTGGAGTCTGGATTGTCCACCTGCGCCTCGGCCTCCAATGCCCCCGCCAGCCGCCGCTTGCGAGCCGTAAAGCCCAGCCATTGCGCCATGGAGCCTTTGACGCCATCTGCCGCAATCAGATAGCGTCCGGCCAGCGGCTCAGCGGCTGTGTTCACCTGCCAGTGATCGCCCTTAAACTCAATCCCGGTCGCCGCCGTGCTGGCTCGGAGTTCCGCTCCCTGCGCCTCTGCCTGCTGGATCAAGAAATGATCAAACACATCGCGCCGCACCATCCAGATTGGCTCAAGCTGGTGCAGATCGGCTTCTACCGGGTCTGCCAGGTTCCAGGTGAAGCGCAGCTGGCTGCTTTTGAGCGAAATGGCGGGCGAAAAGTCAAAGTCAAACCACTCGGCCACCTGGGGCGAAACGCCGCCGCCGCAGGGCTTATAGCGGGGCAGCGCCTGCTTTTCCAAGACCAGCACTCGCCGTCCGCGCTTGGCCAAATGGTAGGCCGCAGAGCCGCCCGCTGGGCCTGCACCGACAATGATGCAATCGTACATAGGAGTTGCGGTGTCTCAGTGGACGAAACAGCTAGAGGGTGAGAATGTCGGTTTCTTTTTCTTTGAGCAACTGATCAACTTTGCTGATGTACTTGTCGGTCAGCTTTTGGATGCTGTCTTGCAGGTCGCGGGCTTCGTCTTCTGAGAGATCGCCGCTTTTCTCCTGCTTGCGCGCCGCCTCAACGCCGTCGCGCCGGATATTGCGGATGGCGACTTTGCCTTCTTCGGCCAGCTTGGCGGCAGATTTGACCAGCTCTTTGCGGCGGTCTTCGGTCAGGGGCGGAATGTTCAGCCGGATGGTGCTGCCGTCGTTGTTGGGCGTCAGGCCAATATCAGAGAGCGAAATCGCCTTCTCAACTAGGCTGAGGCTGCCGCGGTCGTAGGGCTGGATGGTGATGGTGCTGGAATCAGGGGTGTTAATACTGGCCAGCGATTTTAAGGGCGTTGGCGTGCCGTAGTATTCTACCGAGATCCGGTCGAGCAGAGCGGGATTGGCGCGTCCGGTGCGGATGGTGTTAAACGATCGCTGCGTGGCCTCGATCGTTTTTTGCATGGTGCTTTCAACTTCAGCTAATTTCACAAGACTCTCCCACTATCGTTCCAATTTCTTCTCCCATTACGGCTCGACAGATGTTTCCGGCGACAGACATGTCGAACACAATAATCGGGATACTGTTATCTTTGCACAGGGCGATCGCAGTCGTGTCCATCACGCGCAAATCTTGGGCGATGGCATGAGAGTAAGTCAGGCTCTTGTAGCGGCGGGCGTTGGGATTTTGATTGGGATCGGCGTCATAAACCCCATCGACTTTAGTGGCCTTAAACACGACTTCTGCGTTGATTTCAGCCGCTCTCAGCGCCGCCGTGGTGTCGGTAGTAAAGAACGGATTGCCGGAGCCTGCGCCAAAAATTACGACCCGGCCTTTTTCCAAATGCCGAATCGCCCGCCGCCGAATGTAGGGTTCGGCCACTTCCTGCATTTCAATTGCGGTCAAAACGCGCGTGGGGACGCCGCCCTGCTCTAGGGCATCTTGCAGCGTCATGGCGTTCATGACGGTGGCAATCATGCCAATATAGTCAGCTGTGGCGCGATCCATCCCGGCAGCTGCGCCTTTGACGCCTCTAAAAATATTGCCGCCGCCCACGACAATGGCCATCTCGATGCCCTGTGAGACAATCTCGGCGATTTCTTGAGCAATGCTCTGCACCACGGCTGGGTCAATCCCATAGGACAATTTGCCCATTAAAGCCTCGCCGCTCAGCTTGAGCAAAACCCGCTGGTATGTTAATCCCATGCGCTGATGTTCTTCCTCTGGTAAATTGCTTGATAAAGTTTCCAACTTAAGATAGCAGGTGATATCACTTCTGTAATCTGCGGTAGCCTGCCGTAACCTGCCGTAACCTATTGCAACTGGCGCTAGCCTCGCCATTTCACCGAACATCCGACTGCTGCTGTGCTGGGGGTGGCCACCGGCTCGCCTGCCAAAAGCTGGGCAATTGCCGTTCGCAGATAGGGCTGCTTCACCTGAGCGGCAGCTTGAGGGCTATCGTCGATGCTGCCTTGGTAGCAGATTTGGCCGGACTGGCTGATTAAAAAAGCCTGGGGGGTTTTCTCGGCTCTAAAGCAGCGGGCGACATCTTGGGTGAGATCGCGCAGGTAAGGGAAATTCAGCTGCTGCTCAGCTGCCAAGATTTTCATCTGCTCAAAGCCGTCGTCCGGAAACTGCTGCTCGTCGTTGGGGTTAATCCCAATTAGCGTCACCCCCTGCGGCGCAAACTCAGCCTGGATCTGCTTCAGCCGCTCTAGGTAAAGCTTGACGTAAGGGCAGTGGTTGCACATAATCACCACCACCACGGCGCGAAACTGCGTCAGATACTGCGCCAAGTGATGCACCGCGCCATCCACGCCTGGGATTTCAAAGTCGGGGGCATAGCTGCCAATTGCGTCACCCATGCTCATACCATCCGGTTTAAAGGGGATTCTGCAAGCAAACCTGCTGCAATCTTACTCGCTGATCCAGCCCTTTGTCGTCGCCTGATAGCCAATCAGCTTATAGACTAGCTTGGCTGCCGTAAATTCTGACACAACTGAATCAGTAATTGGCGCGAGTTCCATCACGTCGCAGCCGATCACCTCATGCTGCTCAAACACCTGCCGAATAAAGCTGGTGAGCGAATACCAGTTGAGTCCACCTGGTTCAGGCGTGCCCACTCCCGGCATCAGAGTAGGGTCAATGCCGTCGAGGTCAATGGTGAAAAATACTTTGGCAGTCTGAATGCTGGCCAAAGCTCGCTCCATCCAGTCGGGCTGGAGGGCAATTTCTCTGGCGCGAAACACGGTGAGGGGCTTCGATTTGATCAAGTCAGCCTCCTCGCGGCAAATGCTGCGAATACCAATCTGCACCGTCGGCAGCCCCATATCGACAATTCGCCGCATGACGCAGGCATGGTTGTGGATCGAGCCTTCGTATTCGTGGCGCAGGTCGCCGTGGGCGTCAATTTGCACGACTGTAAACGGCTCTGCACCTGCGGCCTTGCGGTAGGCTTCAACAATTCCCGTCGTAATGCTATGCTCGCCGCCCAGGCCAATTACAAACTTGCCGTCGCGAATTAGCTTGGTTACGGTTGCTTCGGTTTCGGCCAGCATCATCTCAGAGCTAACCGGATGGTCGCTGCGCGTGTCGGCCACCGGATCGTGAGTGTAAATGCCTACCGGCCAGATTTCCTGCTCTAG
>CASBQH010000202.1 GCA_949127695.1 Synechococcales cyanobacterium PMM_0073 | reverse complement strand
GCACCTTAAAGTCAACCGGCTGGTTGGGGTTGGCTCGGATCACCTGCATCAGCGTCTGAATGGCGGCATCAGAAGAGGCTAGCGTCTGCCCTTTTACTGCCAAAATTATGTCTCCTGACTGAATGCCCGCCTGAGCCGCAGGAGCCGTCTGGGAGGTGACTTCCGGCACTACAACGCCGGGTTGGAAGTCAAACTTTTCCGGGACGCCCACCAGACTGTACTGCGCCACAAACACAAAGTAAGCAAATAGCAAATTGGCAATCACGCCCGCGCTAATCACAATCGCTCGGTCTAGCACAGGCCGATTTCGCATCAGGTTGGGGTGATTGGGCGGAATCTCGCTGTCGGGATCATCATCGGGGAAGCCGACGAAGCCGCCGAGCGGGAAGGCTCGCAGCGCATATTCCGTTTCTTTGCCCTGATATTTCCACAGAATGGGGCCAAACCCAATCGAAAACCGATTGACATAGATGCCTTGCAGGCGAGCTGCCAGGAAATGTCCCGATTCGTGAACTACAATCAGCAGCGCTAGAGCCGCAATCGTCGCGAAAGTCCCAAGCAATGACTTAACCCCACAAATTTTGATTTTTTCAACTACTCTCTAGTCTAAAGTCAAGCTGAGATTCTCTGGATTTTAGATTCCACCCGTCCACTCGCCCGCGCCCAAAAAAGCCCCCGCCCAGCCATAACGGCGAGCGGGGGAGCTTGATCCGGAAGATAATGCTGATCCGGAAGGTGATGTTAACGAACTAACTCAAGCAGGCTGGGCTGGACTGGGCTGTAGGAATAGCGCTCTTCTACCCAAACTCGTAGATCTAGCTCGCAGTCAAATTCAGCGCGACGCTGGGTGAGTGGGTCATAGGCTCTCCAGACGGGCTGACCTGCCGCATCCGTGGCTTTCCAGACGCGCAGCTCATTGCCGCTAGCGAAGTAGGCTAGCAAAGACCGCCAGATGTTGCGAAGCTGGTCGGCTGCTTTTGGCGCTTTCGTAGACTGTGATTCGGAAATCAGCTCTAAGCGCTGATATTCTTGACGGATGATAGATGTTTTCATGATGCGTTCCCTCGCTGGTTGATAACCGCTGTTTTTTTGATACTTCTACTTTAGATTTCTGTTACGAAAGATACAAAAACTAACGTTCATCGCCGACATGAATAGATTTCATGAAGGATCTGTTACAAACAGGCGCGTGACAAATAGGCGCGTGACAAATAGGCGCGTGGAACCCAGGGCTGAATCCCAACGCCAGAGGCAGCCATGAAAGCGAACTCCCAAAACCAGATGAAGCTGTCCCAGCTGCGGATTTTGGTGGCTGTGGCAGAGCAGGAGAACTTTAGCGAAGCAGCCCTGCGGCTGGAAATCTCGCAGTCAGCCGTCAGCCATGCAATTGCGGCATTAGAAGAACATCTGGGCGTGATGCTAGTGACGCGGGGGCGACAGGGCGCAAGGCTAACGCCCGTGGGCGAGCGGATTGTCAGCCATGCCCGCGAGATTTTGCACCAGACAGACGAAATTGGCAAGCAGGCCGATCTGGCGCGCGGCCTAGATGGAGGACAGGTGCGAATTGCCTCGTTTCGCAGCATTGCCACCCATCTGCTGCCGACCGTGATTACCCGCTTTCACAGTCAGTTCCCGGCAATTGCCGTCAGTCTGGCTGAACAGGACGACTACCCGCAGGTGGAGCAAGCGCTGCGCGACGGGCGAGCCGATATTGGCTTTACGCTGATGCCCGCCAGCGAAGATATTGAAGCCTGTGAAGTGCTGCGCGATGAGTTTGTGGTGCTGCTGCCGCCAGCCTTCCAGCCCGCCAGCCCGCAGCTCACCTGGGCCGAACTAGCCGCTCAGCCGCTAATTATGCCGCCGACTAACTATATGATGCAGCCGCTCTATGACCATGCCCGCCAGCATGGCTGCAAGCTGACCGTTGCCTACGAGATGGCCACCGACGCCACCATTGTTAATCTGGTGGCACAGGGCTTGGGCGCAACCGTCTTGCCGCGTCTGGCCGCTGAGCCAATTCCGCCTGCGGTCAAGGTTTGCAGTCTGCCAGTGCCGCTCGATCGAGTCATTGGTGTGGCAGTACTCGCCGAAGCCATGCATCCGCCCGCAGTCTATGCGTTTCTGAGCCTGATCAAAGCGAATTAGCGCCCATTCACAAAATGAGATTTCCCAATAGATTTCCCAGCGCTAATCGAGTAGTACGCTGACTAATACATTAGTGCTATGTTGTGGAAACATCCAATCTAGCCATCCGCTCTCCTGCGCGATCCCACCAGCCGCCAACCCTAGTCTCATCTGTTGCCACATCTGTTGCCATGATCAAAATCCTCCATCTCTCTGATATTCATTTGGGCAGCGGGTTTTCGCATGGGCGGGTGAATCCAGAAACCGGACTCAACTCGCGGTTTGAAGATTTTGTGGCAACGCTGGGGCGCTGCATTGACCGCGCCATTTCTGAGCCGGTTGATCTGGTGCTGTTTGGTGGCGATGCCTTTCCAGACGCGACGCCGCTGCCGTTTATCCAACAAGCCTTTGCCGCCCAGTTTCGCCGCCTGGTCGATGCCAATATTCCCACCGTGCTGCTGGTGGGCAATCATGACCAGCATTCACAGGGGGCAGGCGGAGCCAGTCTTTGTATTTACCGAACGCTGGGCGTACCGGGTTTTTGGGTGGGCGATCGGCTGGCGACACACCGCATCGAGACCCGCAGCGGCGCAGTCCAAATTATTACGCTGCCCTGGCTGACCCGCTCTGCCCTGCTCACCCGCCCCGAAACCGACGGCCTTTCGCTGCTAGAGGTCAATCACCTGCTGATTGATCGGCTGCGGGTGGCGCTAGAAGGCGAGATTCGACAGCTCGACCCGGCTTTGCCCACGGTGCTGCTGGGGCATCTGATGACCGACACGGCGCGGTTTGGGGCAGAGCGGTTTTTGGCGGTGGGCAAGGGCTTTACAGTGCCGCTGGCGCTGCTGACCCGGCCTTGCTTTGACTATGTGGCCTTGGGGCATGTGCATCGCCATCAGATTTTGGCAGAGCGCCCCTATGTGGTCTATCCCGGCAGCATTGAGCGGGTTGACTTTAGCGAAGAGCAGGAAGCTAAGGGCTATATTTTGCTGGAGCTAGAGCGCGGCCAAACCCGGCTGGAGTTCTGTCCGCTGCCGGTGCGCCCGTTCAAAACGCTGCGGGGCGATATCTCGCAGGCGACAGATC
>CASBQH010000201.1 GCA_949127695.1 Synechococcales cyanobacterium PMM_0073 | reverse complement strand
TTACCGTTGATTTCGCCATCGCAGCTCGCAAAGTTGGCCACAAACCAGATCAGATAAAATCGCCAGATGCGCCGAAACTTGTCCGGATCAATGCCGTAGTCTAGGGATCGCGTTTCGCTGTAGCTGTCGTCAAAGTTTTTCAGCCAGGTCGCAAAGGTTTTGGAATAGTTGATGCCGTTGAGATACCAGCGCTTTACGGTTTTGAGATCTTGATTGTAGCTAGGGATAGCATCAAAACTCCAGTAGCGACCATGCGGAAAAATATATTTGTGGGTATAGACACTGGAGATATTGTTGGGGGTGCGAACCGTAATAATATGCAGAAAAAACTTGCCGCCGGGTGCTAAAAATGTCGCCAGCTTTTTGAAAGCATTCGTGATATTGCCAACATGGCAGAAAACACCAACCGATAGAATTTTGTCAAACTTTTCTGTAAACTGCGCGTCATTCAGATCGCCCTCAACCAGCGTAAACCGACCTGTACTGAGATAGCTCTGCGGATCTTGCATCTTCTGCCGCATATAGGCACATTGCTGCTGGCTGAGATTGATTCCTGTAAATCTGACATTTGGGAACCGAGACAAGATATAGTTTGGGACACAGCCCCAACCACAGCCAAAATCTAAAATATTGTCGCCATCCTGGATCTCAAGCTTTTCGATCATGTCGTCGATCATTTGCATTTGCGCTTGCTCAAGATTGACCGCCCCCTTTTCCCAGAGAGCCATGCTGTATTTTGGATAGACCAGTGGCCAGTCTCCCAGCATTCGATTTAGCATTCCCTGGGGCAGATCATATTGAATCTTCATTAAGTCTTTCGAGCCTTCTGCCACCTGATCGGTTTCCTGCAAAACCCACTCATAGGGAGCCAGAAGCGACGGAAAATATTTGAAAAAGATCGGCATACAGGTGTCAAACAGCGATCGCAAAGCCGCGTCGGGCATCTCGAACCCCTGGATATAGGCTTCAGCAACCGCCATCTGCGCCCAGTTCACCGCCTCAGTCGCGCCACGAGTTGCAGCATAGGCTAGCGGCGATTTGGCATTTACATCTCCAATTACAGGGATATAGCGCAGAATATCTTGCTCAGCAGATGTAGCAACCATAGGGATAATCTCCAATAGTTCTCTAATAAATTCCAGCTAAATTCACATGAGAAGCCATGAACGTCACCCTCAGAGCCTCTTGGTCTCAACTCTACGCTTCTCTGAATATTACGTCAAAATAAGCTTACAAAAATTTATGAATAAGAAAACTCTTGCCATTGGGCGGCATCGCATGATTCCCTCACTCGCTGCGCTGACAGATGTGGCGCTGAGGCACTGGCAAGCGCGGCTCTAGCTTAAGATAGGTGAGCGCTGAATATTGCCTTCGCTGTAGCCAAGATCGTAGAGGCTAGCTGCCTGCGGGTCTTCAGGTGGCTGCTTCGCTTTCCCTGCCCAGGCATCCTGCTTGCCTCGGTCAAACCAATCTGCTTGCGCCTGAGTGATATTAGACTGATGTTCTAGCATTGAATTAATGCCCTCTATTGCAACGCTCGTATTGTTAGGCTAACGAATTTGTTGATTCTCTTGCATTCAAAGTAAGCAATTCAATAAGAATATACATCGAACTTAAGGACTACCCAGCAGGATACAAAATAAGAGTATACAACGCCAATTCAAGGTTGCGGCTCACGGTCATGGGTCTATTTGTCGATGGTGAACCAAAAGAATCGCTGCTCGAAGCCTGGGAGCGCGAAGTGCAGGAAGAAACTGGCATTACTCAGTTTCAGGCAGAGCAGCGATTGAACTGCTGGCATTATCCCCGCCGATATTCTATTCGGCTATCCATCACTGCATTCAGATAATATTTTGGCAATATCAATGGTTGCCGCCAAAATAACCCGCGAGCGCTGCACGGCCTTAATGCAGAAAATGCCGTCTGCCCGTCAGCAGCATCACCAAGCCCAGCTCGTCAGCCGCTTTAATTGAATCTGGATCACGCAGACTGCCGCCCGGTTGGACAATTGCCGCAATTCCAGCAGCAGCAGCCGTTCGCACCGAATCATCAAACGGGAAAAAGCCGTCGCTGGCCAAAACTGCGCCCTGGGCTTGGCTCGCCGCCTGCTCCAGGGCAATTTTAACTGAGCCGACTCGGTTCATTTGGCCAGCTCCCACGCCGCAGGTCGTTTGATTCTGGCTAATCACAATGGCATTTGACTTCACATGCTTGCAGACCTTCCAGGCAAACTCTAGCTCTGCCAGCTGAGCGGGCGTGGGCTGAAGCTGGCTCGCCACCTGCCAAGTCGCTGTATCCACCGGCTGATCATCTGCCCTCTGCACCAAAAAGCCGCCCGCAATCTGCTTCACCAGCTGGTTCGCCCCGCTAAGCAAATCAGGCAGCACCAGCAGCCGCAGCTTTGATTTCGCCGCCAGCAGCTCGGCAGCTTCCGGGCTACAGGCGGGCGCAACCACGCATTCTAAAAAAGTCTGAGTCAGCTCAGCCGCCGTCGCCGCATCCAGCGGACGGTTGAGCGCCACAATCCCGCCAAAGGCCGAAACCGCATCCGCCGCCAGCGCTTTGCCATAGGCTTCATGCAGACTGCTGCCCAGCGCCACGCCGCAAGGATTGGTATGTTTGATAATCACGGCGGCGGGCGCAGATTCAAACTCAGCCACAATTTGGCGGGCGGCTTCTAAATCGACCAGATTGTTGTAGCTCAGCTCCTTGCCCTGAAGCTGACTGGCCGCGCCCCAGCCCGTCGGTACAGTCCCCGTTTGATACCAAGCCGCTGGCTGATGCGGGTTTTCGCCATAGCGCAGCACCTGAATCTGCTGCCCAGCGAGGCTAAAGCGCGGCGGTAGCTCTGATATTTGCTCTGACGCTGGCGCTGCTTCTAAGTCACGCAGATAGGCCGAAATGGCGCTGTCATAGGCGGCAGTCTGCTCAAAGGCTCTGAGGGCGCAGCGCTGGCGGAACTGGAGCGAAGGGGCGCTGGCCTGACGCAGCTCTTGTAGATAGACAGCATATTGGTCAGGGTGACAGAGGACGCAGAGGTGAGCAAAGTTTTTGGCCGAGGCGCGCAGCATGGCTGGCCCACCAATATCAATCTGCTCAATCGCCTCAGCCAGCTCTGCGCCTTGGGCAATCGTCTGCTCAAACGGGTAGAGGTTGACCACGACTAGCTCGAACGGGCGAATTTGGTTGGCTTCTAGGTCGGCCAAGTCGGCAGGCTGATCGAGTCTGGCCAGAATGCCGCCGTGAATGCGCGGGTGCAGCGTTTTGACCCGCCCGCCCAAGATTTCGGGAGAGCCAGTATAGTCAGAAACTTTGACCACCGGAATTCCGGCCTGCTTCAGCGCTGCTGCTGTACCGCCGCTGCTGACAATTTCAAACCCAAATTCTTCGGCCAAACTGCGAGCCAGCTCCGTCAGCCCCGTTTTGTTTGATACGCTTAGCAATGCCAACCGCGCCATGACTTGATCCCCTGCTTGATGCTTGAATACTCGCTTAATATTTAATGCTTGCTCGCTTGCAGCACCAGCACCAGAATAGTAGAATTCTGCGGGTTCAACCCGTATGATGACATGATTGCCCCAAATGCAGGCAAGATGCAGACGATGAATGAACCCCCGCTCGAAGCCATCTTAGTCCCAGCGCCTTCCGCCCAAGCGCTGCTGGTGCTGCTGCATGGCTGGGGAGCCAACGCCCAGGATGTCGCGGCCTTGGCGCAGTATCTGGAGCTGCCCCATTGCAGCTTTGCCTTCCCAAATGCGCCCTTTGCCTTCCCAAATGCGCCCACAGGCCGAATGTGGTACGACCTGCCGCAAGACTATGCGTTCTTGAGCCAGCCCGAATTTCGGCAGCAGCCGCAGCTCCAGACCAGTCGCCAAGCCCTGCTCGACTGGATCAACTCGCTCGCCGCCAGCACTGGCATTCCGCTGTCGCGCACGGTGCTGGCCGGGTTTTCGCAGGGGGGAGCCATGACCCTAGAAGTGGGGCTGAGCCTGCCGGTAGCCGGACTGATGGTGCTGAGTGGCTATGCCCACGCGCCGCTAGAGCTAGGCAATGCTGCTCTGCCTATTTTGCTGGTGCATGGCCGCGCCGACCTAGTAGTGCCGCTGGCAGCAGCTCACAAAGTCCGCGATGCCTTGACTCAGGCGGGCGCGGCAGTGCAGTATCACGAGCTGGAGATGGGACATGAAATTCAGCCTGCTGTCTTGAAGTTGATGCAAAGTTTTGTAGAAGAAACCGTATTTCCACTGGATTCCCGGTAGAAGCGATATAGGATGAGATAGCCAGAACCGCGATTAAAGGGGTTTGCAATGAAAACAGAGAATTTTTCGGCAGAGCGCGTAGATCAAATCACCGTCCCAGAACTGGCTGAACTGGCGCAGCGGCTTGATCAAGATGCCTACAACAGTCCGTTTGAAGGACTGAATGACTGGCATTTGCTCAGAGCCATTGCCTTTCGGCGTCCCGAACTGGTCGAGCCTTATCTCTATTTGCTCGATCTAGAAGCCTATGACGAAGCCTAGCCGCTGGCACTAGCTGGCATTCAACCGGATTTAAGACAGCTTATGCAAAGCATCAGGCAGGCCGCGACCTGCCTTTTTGCTGACCTGATTTGCTGGCCTGAAAAGATTCAGGCAGCTCGTATCCTGGCAGGCAGAATCCGGCTACAAAAAGTGAAAAACTTGTGACATTCGCAGTCTTCCGGCAAAGTAAAGAGAGCAATCGGTCACGCCCATTGCCCAAGTTTGTTTCTTTCGTTACATTCTCATGCTGCAAGGGAGACGAGTACTGGTTGGAGTGGGTGGCGGCATCGCAGCCTATAAGGTTTGTCAGGTGATCTCAACTTTGGCAAAGCTGGGGGTTGAGGTGCGGACTGTGGCCACCGACAATGCTCAGCAGTTTATTACCCCCCTGACGCTGGCCACGCTCAGCCGCCACCCGGTCTATACCGACGATCTGTTCTGGCAGCCCTCGCAATATCGTCCGCTGCATATTGAGCTGGGCGAATGGGCCGAGCTGATCTTGATTGCCCCGCTCACCGCCAACCTCATGGCCAAGCTGACGCATGGGCTGGCCGATAATTTGCTCACCAGCACGGTGCTAGCTTCCACCTGCCCAATTTTGCTGGCTCCGGCCATGAACACCGACATGTGGCAGCAGCCCTCGGTACAGCGCAACTGGCAGATGCTGCAAACTGACCTGCGCTACCATGCGGTCAGCCCCGGCATGGGCATTCTGGCCTGCGACCGCGTCGGCATGGGACGCATGGCCGAACCCTCAGAAATCTTGGTCTATCTGCATTCGCTGCTCTATACCCAAGGCAAGCGCGATCTAGTCGGCAAGCATCTGCTAATCAGCGCAGGCGGCACCCGCGAACATCTCGACCCGGTGCGGTTTATTGGCAATCCTTCGACCGGCAAAATGGGGGTGGCGCTGGCTCAGGCGGCGATGCATCGGGGGGCAAAGGTGACGCTGATCCATGCGCCAATGGAGCCAAGGCTGCTCACTGGCTTATCGGGCGTGCGGCTGTTGCCGGTAGTCAGCGCCCTCGAAATGCGGCAGGCCGTCTTAAGTACCTTCAGCGAGGCCGACTGGACGATTATGGCTGCCGCAGTGGCCGACGTGCGCCCCACTGAATACAGCCGTGAAAAGTTGCCCAAGCGGCTGCTGCCTGACTATCTGCCGCTCTCGGCTGCGCCCGATATTTTGAGCGAACTCAGCCAGCAGAAGCGGCCTCAGCAGCGGCTGATTGGCTTTGCGGCGCAGACGGGCGATATTTTTACGCCCGCCTTTGAGAAGCTCCAGCGCAAAAAGCTAGATGCTATCGTCGCCAATGCAATTGACCAAATGGACAGCGGCTTTGGCAGCGACCAAAATCAGGCCATTTTTCTAGATCACGAGGGTCGCAAGGTGGCAATTGGTCAATGCAGCAAGCTGCAAATGGCGCATCATCTGTTTGACTTTATCCACACGATGTCTGGACGCAGCTACTAGAGCAAGCGACCTATTGACGACATGAGAATGAACAACTGAGAACACAGGTTGGATTCATGCCGTGAGTCAGATCCGCTCACTTTCTAGACGTTAAACCGAAACAGCATCACGTCGCCTTCTTGCACCGTATATTCCTTGCCCTCACTCCGCACCAAGCCTTTTTCTTTGGCGCTGCCCATTGAGCCATGCGTAACTAAATCCTCGTAGGCGACTGTCTCAGCCCGGATGAAGCCGCGCTCAAAGTCAGTATGGATCACGCCTGCTGCCTGCGGAGCCAACATGCCCGCTCTGATCGTCCAGGCGCGGGTTTCTTTGGGGCCAGTTGTAAAGTAGGTACGAAGCCCTAGCAGCGCGTAGGTAGCGCGAATCAAGGACTTGAGGCCGCCTTCTTCGACGCCCAGCGAGGCCAAAAACTCAGCCCGATCAGCGTCCGGTAGCTCGACTAATTCAGCCTCCACCTGAGCTGAAACCACCACCACCTGCGCTTGGTCTTGAGCCGCGCGCCGCCGCACCTGCTCGACAAAATCATTCCCCGTCGCCAAGTCATCTTCCGAGACGTTGGCCGCATAGATTACCGGCTTGCGCGTCAGCAGTCCCAACGGCTGAATCAGCAGCTCTTCTTCTTCGCTCAGCGCCACCTGCCGCGCCTGCTTGCCCGCATTTAAGACTTCTACCAGCTTTTCGAGTACGGGCAGCTCAGCCTGCGCCTCCTTGCTGGTTTTGGCCTGCTTGCGCGTCCGATCAATCCGCTTTTCAATCTGCGCCAGATCGGCCAGGGCTAGCTCCAGGTCGATCACCTCAATGTCGCTCAATGGGTCAACCGAGCCAGAAACATGGATAATATCGTCATCTTCAAAGCAGCGCACCACATGCAGAATCGCATCCACCTCGCGGATGTTGGCCAAAAACTGATTGCCCAAGCCCTCGCCCTGGCTCGCGCCTTTCACCAGTCCGGCAATATCGACAAATTCAACTCTGGCAGGCACAATTTCTGCCGAGCTAGAAATTGTGGCCAGCGCTTGCAGGCGCTCGTCCGGCACGGCCACGATCCCGACGTTGGGTTCAATGGTGCAGAACGGAAAGTTGGCCGCCTGAGCCTTGGCATTGGCGACGACGGCATTAAATAAGGTTGATTTGCCGACGTTGGGCAATCCGACAATTCCGGCTCTCAGCATGGCTCTGACACTCTGGCACTCTTCGAGAAATTCACCCTTTAGTGTGACAGGTTTTGGCAGATTCGGCCTGAGCGGTGATTCAGCCGCCCCAGCCCACCGTGGTTGTACTGTCCAACAGCAGCTCTTTGAGTCCACCAATGCCGATTTCGACCGCCAAAGCCGCCAGCAAAAATCCCAGCAGCTTGGTGGCAATGATGCCGCCCTCCCGACCAATCCATCGATCGACTCTGGCAGACTGGCTCATGATCAGCCAAGTCACCAGCATAGCCGTGACAATGCCCAGCACCACGCTGGCATAGGTGGTCAGCGTGGGGGTATCAGAAACCAGCAGCATCACGGTGGTGAGCGTCCCAGGCCCCGCCAACAGCGGCAGCGCTAAGGGCGTAATCGCCACATCGCGATCGCGATTTACCTCTGGCTCATCTAGCTCGCCTCGCAGCATATCTAGAGCAATTAGCAGCAGCAGCAGCCCGCCCGCCACTTCGAGCGAGGCGGTGCTGATATGCAGGTAGGTCAAAATCGGCTGTCCCAGAAACGCAAAGCCTACCAGCACGGCAGTCGCCACCAGCGCCGCCCGGTTGATCACGCTGCTGCGTTCAGCGGGTTCCATGCCTTTGGTCAAGACCAAGAACACCGGCAGATTGCCCAGCGCATCCGCCAGCACAAAGACTGCAATAAAGGTACGAACGGCCAAAGAGATGTCCATACTGCCAGATCCCAGCCGGGATCTCGAAAACGCTGCTCTCCAGCTTAGCCTTGATTGCTCCAGCCTCCAGTATCGAAATGCGCCAATCTGAGCTGGATTGCCATGCGTATTGGTAGAGATGGCCAGAAAGCTGGCAGAAAGTTGGCAGAGGTTTGAGCAGCAATTAGCAAAAGCTGGAACTTTAGCCTTTATCAAACGTCACAAGGTCTGTCTGAAACTTTATAGAAACTTTACAATAGGAGGCAGACTTGGCCAGAGTCCAGACCGGTTCATCAGATTGGGGAGGGGCTTCAATGAATCATCAGCTGTCCAAAACAGGGCTGTTCAAAACAAGATTGTTAGCAGGCAGTTTGTTCCTGCTATCTTCCGGCGGAACGCTGGCGCTGTTTGGCTTGATGCCTGTCGTGGCACAGAAGCTCTCAGCCGATCCAGCCGCACAGAACTTGCCGCTTCACGCCGAAGAGCGACAGGCTCCTACCTGGCAATTCTCCAGACAGCCGCTGCGCCCAGCCGATCGATCCTAGACAAATTAGGCCAAAACTCAGGTGAAGACTTGCTGAGCTGGCGCGGTAAGATCAGGCGTATCGGCAAATTAGCCGGTGCATTCGGACAGCCTACGCCTGGGTCAACCTATGTCTGAGCCAAATGTCTGAGCCAAATGTCTGAGCCAAAGTCATTTAAAGTCGGGGATCGGGTGCGGGTGATTGCCCTGCCACCCTACGTGAAAACCGCTGAACCGATGCCGATGCTGCGTCCGCCCACCGTAATTCGGCTGGGCGAAGAAGGCGTGGTGCTAGACCAGCGACCCGGCGGCTTCTGGGGCATTCGGTTTAGCAGAGGCGCTTTTTTACTGGACGCTCAATATCTTGAGTCTGTGCCTTAGGTATTGCCAGGGCTGTTGCCAACCAAACGCCCGATTTCCGCTGCTGCCTGATACGATTTAGACAATAATTTAGGTGGAGCAGAGCGGAGTAAGGCAAATGAATCAATTTAAGACGTTGGGGTTGCTGGCTCTGCTCAGCGGCCTTTTAGTCACCATTGGCTATACCATCGGCGGATCGGGCGGCGCGTTAATTGGCCTGATTTTTGCCGCAGCCACCAATCTATTCTCTTGGTACTCATCTGACAAAATTGCCCTGGCCGCCTACAAGGCGCAGCCGCTAGAGCAAAATCAGGCTCCAGAGATCTATGCCATGCTCGAGCGGCTCTGCCAGCGGGCTGACCTGCCCATGCCTCGGCTTTATGTGGTGCCCAGCAACGGCGCAAATGCCTTTGCCACCGGACGCGATCCGCAACATGCGGCGGTGGCGGTGACGCAGGGCATTGTCAGAATGCTCTCGCCTGAAGAGCTGGAGGCGGTGATTGCTCACGAGCTGAGCCATATTAAAAACCGCGATACGCTGACCCAGGCCGTGGCAGCCACCGTGGCGGGCGGCATTTCCTATATGGCGCAGGTGATGCAGTTTGGCATGATGTTTGGCTCGCGGAATCGCCAGGGCGGCAATCCGCTGGGGGCGCTGGCGGCAATTATTTTGGCTCCGCTGGCGGCCTCGGTGATCCAGATGGCGATTTCTCGCACCCGCGAGTTTGAAGCCGACGCGGGTGCAGCTCGGATGACTGGCAACCCCCGCGCCTTAGCCAGCGCCCTGAAGCGCCTCGAATCTGGGGCACGCCAGACGCCGATGCAGGCCAATCCGTCGTTTGAGCCACTGCTGATTATTAACCCGTTCTCTGGCCAGTTTCTCAGCGGCTTGTTTGCCACCCATCCGCCGACCGAAGCTCGGATTCAAAACCTGCTGAAGCTGGAGCAGGAGTTGGGGGCAAACTCCGGCTTGCAGTCGCTGGGTTAGCGCATCTCAACTCTCGTCTACACTAAAGATATTGATTTAGAGGTGTTTCACATGACTTCTGATCCAAATTCCACCCCAGAATCGGCCATTGAAATCGCGCAAACCAACGCGCTGGTAGATGCTGAGCTGGCCGACCAGTCTGATGAGGTAAAGCGCGAAACCAAAGCCTTGATTGATGCGCTGAAGCTGCGTGCCCAAACCGAAGTGCAGTCAGCCGGAGATCTGGCCAAAACCGCCAGCGACTACACCCGCGAGAGCTACCTCAAGCTGGTGCGAGAGGCCAGAGAATCTGTCGAGCAGAGCAGGCTGCTGGACCTGGAGCGGATTGAGCAGTCGGCGCAGAAGCTCCAGCAGGAGGCCGAGAAAAACTGGCAGAGTCTGGTGCAGGAAATGGGCGGACTCAGCGACCGACTCTCAGAAGCGGCCAAAGCTGCTTGGGAAAAGCTAAACCGCTCGCCTGACTAGCTGGCCTTCTGATCTAGCCGTCCGGTCTAAACCTCAGCCGATTTTGCTGGGCAGGAGTTGCGCTGATGCTCGATAATGGAAAGGTTTTTACGCCATTTGCCCTCTTATCGCCATGCGTACTCATTACTGCGGCCAGCTCCGCGCCGAACAGATTGGACAGACCGTAACGCTTTTCGGCTGGGTAGATCGGCAGCGGGATCAGGGCGGCGTGGTGTTTGTCGATCTGCGCGATCGCACCGGAGTCATGCAGATTGTCAGCGATTTAGGCCGCACGCCCGCTTCGTTCCCGCTTGCCGAGAAGCTGGGCAACGAAGATGTGGTGAAAGTGACAGGCCGCGTCACCCAGCGTCCGGCAGATTCCTACAACCCCCGAATTGAAACCGGCGAAGTTGAGATCTATGCCGACGCAATTGAGCTATTGAGCGAAGCCCAGGCGCTGCCGTTTCAGGTTTCGGTGGCCGAATCAACCACAGTCCGCGAAGAGGCTCGGCTCAAATATCGCTACCTCGATCTGCGGCGCGAGCGGATGAGCCGTAACTTAAAGCTGCGGCATCAGGTGGTCAAGGCACTGCGGCGCTATTTGGAAGATACCGAGGGCTTTATTGAGGTGGAGACACCGATCCTGACGCGCTCCACGCCCGAAGGAGCCAGGGATTTCTTGGTGCCCAGCCGGGTGAATCCGGGCGAGTTTTTTGCTCTGCCCCAGTCGCCGCAGCTGTTTAAGCAAATGCTGATGGTTTCAGGGCTAGATCGCTACTATCAAATCGCCCGCTGCTTCCGCGACGAAGACCTGCGCGCCGACCGCCAGCCGGAATTTACCCAGCTCGACATGGAAATGAGCTTCCTGTCGCTAGAAGAAATTCTCGACCTAAACGAAGGACTGATCTGCCATATCTTCCAGCAAATTAAAGGCATTGACCTACCCCGGCCTTTTCCCCGCCTCACCTATGCCGAAGCCATGAACCGCTACGGCTGCGACAAGCCCGACACCCGCTATGCGCTGGAGCTGGTTGATGTATCTGATCTAATGGCGGACTCTGGCTTCAAGGTGTTTGCGGGCGCGGTCGCCAGCGGCGGCATTGTCAAAGTTTTACCGATTCCGGGCGGCAATGATGCTATCTCTAACGTGCGAATTAAGCCCGGTGGCGACCTGTTCAAAGCAGCCGCTGAAATGGGCGCGAAGGGGCTGGCCTTTATTCGGGTGCGGGACGACGGCGAAATTGACAGCATTGGCGCAATTAAAGACAACCTTAGCGCAGCCCAGAAGCAGGAGCTGCTCAGCCGCACGGGCGCAAAGCCGGGGCATCTGCTGCTGTTTGGCGCGGGTGATGCGCCAACGGTGAACAAAACGCTGGATCGACTGCGCCAGGTGACAGCCCGCGAGTTTAACCTGATTGATCCGGATAAAATTAACCTGCTCTGGATTATTGAGTTCCCAATGTTTGAATGGAACGCTGACGAACAGCGACTCGAAGCGTTGCATCATCCGTTCACTGCGCCATTCCCCGAAGATGCTGGAGATTTGAAAACAGCCCGTGCCCAAGCCTACGACATTGTGTTCAACGGCTTTGAAATTGGCGGTGGCAGCCTGCGAATCTATCAGCCTGAACTGCAAGCGCAGGTGTTCCAAACCATTGGCCTCAGCGACGAGGAAGCCCAGAACAAGTTTGGCTTTTTGCTCGAAGCGTTTCAGTACGGCACGCCTCCACATGGCGGCATTGCCTATGGCCTTGACCGCTTGGTAATGCTGCTCGCAGGCGAAGAGTCGATCCGCGATGTAATTGCTTTCCCAAAAACTCAGCAAGCCCGCTGTCAGCTCACCAACGCGCCGTCAGAGGTGGATGCTAAGCAGCTGAAGGAACTGCATATTGGGCTGGTGCAGAAGCCGAAAGTATAGTTCTGCCGCCAGCCTTCGGTGGGCATAACCGGGAGGTAATTGCTGAGACTTGGTCGCCCACCTCAATTCGGACGCTTGTCAATCCAGATTTCCGATATTAGAAATAATCCCAAGATCTCAGGCACGAAAAACAATATGTTGGGGATTCAAACCGAGATTGCGGTGATGTTTTTAGTAAAAGTCAAGAAGAAGAATAAGTTGTGACATTGGAAGCTGCCATCTTGAAGAATATTGAGAAGTTGCCTGACTCTGTAAAGCAAGCTGTGTTTCTCTATACAGAATTTTTGGCAAATCAATATGCTGAAGAAAAGCCTAAAGAGGCAGAGAAAAACCCTGAAAATCGTCAGTTAGCTGGTTCAATGAAAGGAACATTCGTTTTGCCACTGCCCGATGATTTTGATGAGCCACTAGAAGACTTTAAGGACTATATGTAATGAGTTCTATTTTGTTAGATACTCACGCTTCTATCTGGTTGTCGGAAGATGAGGTGATGTTCTGGGGCTAGGGTAATGGGCAATCGTTCGTTCGTTCGCAGGCTTACTTAAAATAGAAAATCCTATGATGTTACACGAACTTCAAGCTCAGGCACTAAAGCTTTCTGTTGAGGAACGTTGGCAATTGATGCAGGCGTTAATGCTGTCCCTTCAACCCAGACCTCGGTTGACTGCTAAGCCCAAAGGGTCAGCAATGCGGTTAGTTGGCCTTGCGAGAACAGATGCGCCACCTCCTACGGACGAGGAAGTGAAAGTAATGCTGGATGAGCGACTGGCAGAAAAGTATTTGTGATGCAGGTTTTATTTGATACTAACGTCTTGCTAGATGCTCTGCTGCTACGAGAGGCTTTTGTGGCAGATGCTGTCTTTCTATTAGAGGCTGTTGAAACTGGGCGGATAGTTGGGTTTGTATCGGCAACAACGGTGACGGATGTGCATTATTTGGTGAAACGGCAAGCCAAAAGTGCTGAAGCGGCGATGACCGCCGTAACTCGACTGCTGGCATTGATGGAAGTTTGTCCTGTAGATCGCGAGGTATTGGAGCTGGCAATTACGCTGGGTTTAGCAGATTTTGAAGATGCGATGCAGGTGGCAGGAGCGGCTGCACTGGGGCTAGACGCCATTGTGACACGAGATGTCGATGGATTTGTAGATTCCTCTATTCTAGTTCTGTCGCCTGATGGTTTGAAAAAGCATCTACTGCAATTGGGGAGCTGAGTTCTGATTGGTTGCTATTTCCACAACCCGCTTCCGTAATCTGCTGGCTGGCTCTAGAATGCAGCGATGTTCTGGGGCGAGGAGGATGGGTAATTGGAGAGTGATGATAAACTAGAGTCAACGATTACAGGAAACTTCATGCCCCCTGAGACAGATTTACGAACAGTTCAGCAATGGGTTATTCACTCTCTGAGTCAGCTCTCTTCAGAGAACTTACTGCTGATCGCTAATTTTGTATCTTTTTTGCAGCAGCAGTCTTCTCCGCCCGCAAGCTCTCAGCCGAAGCAGGCATCGTTGGCAGATCTGCTAGAGGTTGCGGGGAGTTGGGAGGGAAATGATTTGCGCGATTGCCTCCAGCTTGTGCATGAGAGTCGTGCCCCACTGGAATTTTGACTCTGTATGTATTTACTGGATACAAATCACTGCTCGTTCATCCTTGAGGGCGAATCTGCTGTGGTTGAGCGCCTGAGACAAAGAGCAACCTTGACTGTATCGACGAGTGTGATTGTGGCGGGTGAGCTATATTTTATGGCTCAAAACTCGCAGCAGCAGATGGCAAATCAGCTTAAGATTCAGGTGTTTCTTCAGCGGCTTGATGTTCTGCCCATCACTCCAGCGATCTCTAGCGTTTACGGTGGGTTCAAAGCTGAATTGCTGCAATGCTATGGCTCAAGAGAACGAAGCCGCCGACGCACCACCAAGCTGCAAGAGATTGGGATCAGCGAGAATGACCTGTGGATTGCTTCAACTGGCCTCTGTCACAGTTTGACAGTAGTTTCTGCTGATCGAGATTTTGAACGAATGCAGCAGGTTAGGGCATTTGAGTTGGAGTCTTGGATTTGAGTTGGAGCAGAACGCCCTCTCCCTCGTTACCCTTTCCACAACCCGCTTCCGCAATCGGCTGGCTGGCTCTAGAATGCTGATAGGTAATGTTCTGGGGCTAGGGTGATGGGCAATCGATCGTTTGATCGCAAGCTGAGATGGCGAAAGTGGCTGAGGCACGGTTTGGCGCTGCTGCTGGGTATCATGCTATTTGCTGAGGCGGGCGTGGTGCGGGCGCAGGGAAGTCATTCTATAACCGCTACAGTGACCGTATCTCAGAATAATTTAGGCACAGAAGCTGAGGGGCTATTTCAAAAAGGTGGGGAACTTTATCGAGAAGGAAGCGAAGAATCATTAAGGCGAGCAATTGAAGTATGGAAGCAAGCGAGAGAACTTTTTCAAGATGCAGGAAATCAAGCAAGAGAGGCTACCACACTCACCAATATTGGTGCTGTCTACTCTGCCTTAGGCGAAAATCAGCATGCACTGGACTACCTCAACCAAGCTCTGCCGCTGGTTCGTGCTGTGGGCAACCGAGGTGGAGAAGCGACTACACTCAACAATATTGCCTATGTTTATCGTGATCAGGGCAAGCTTGACGTAGCCCTTGAGAACATCGACGCGGCGATTCAGCATCATTGAAGAACTCCGCACCAAAATTGGTGGCAAAGATTTACGGGCGTCCTACTTTGCCACAGTGCAGGGCTATTATCA
>CASBQH010000200.1 GCA_949127695.1 Synechococcales cyanobacterium PMM_0073 | reverse complement strand
TCCCCCCGCCGCCAGCCCCCAAGCTCCAGCCAGCAGCTTTCAGGTAATTGTCGAAGCCGACAGTGCCGAAATGCAGGATAAGGTGAGAGCCTTTGCGCCCAGCGCCCTGCTCACGACGATTAATGGGCAGGTGGTGATGCAGGTTGGCATCTTTCGCGACCGCCAAGAGGCCGATCAGATGCAGCAAAAATTAAGCCAGGAAGGGTTGCCAACGGCAGTAATTCCCGTAAGATAGCCTGTAGGCGCAATTTTATGCGCTAGCAAAATTTTCTAGGCGCAGTTCTAGGCGCAATTTTAACAGGTGCATTGCCATGACTCAGCCCCCCACGCCTGATTCCGACCGCCGCGATCCGCTTGGCTTTGATGAAATTTTGGCGCTACTGATTGCCTTCTCAGCGATTGGAGGCGTGCTCTGGTGGGGCTTTGGCCGCAGCGCTGAGCGCCTGACTGGCCGGTTGGACGGCAAAAGGCTGCTGGGAACAGAGCAGCTAGAAGCATCGCCAGAAGTCACGCTATCCCCGACTGATGCAGCAGTCTCAGGAACAGCGGTAGTTCCTGTCGCTCCGCCCAGCGTCATGGTTAGCCCTACTGCCGTCGCTGCGCCTCAAGCCAATGCCGGAGTTTCTAGAACAGTAGTAATTGCTGGAGCCGTTGCGCCTGTAGCGGTTGCTCCGCCAGTGGCTCCGGCTGTCCAGCCCCCCGTCATCGTTATCCCCAGTCCTGCCTCCGAAGCCAGGATCTTTCCAGATGTACCTAACGGCTACTGGGCCTATCCGTTCATTGCTGGACTAAGCCAGCGCGGGCTGATTGCGGGCACAAACGGCAACTTTCAGCCAGATCAGCCGGTGAATCGCGCTCAGTATGCGGCTTTACTCGGCGGCGTGCTGAATAGCTCGCAGCAGGCAGAAATTCCATTCAAGGACGTGCCTGCTGGCTTTTGGGGCAATCAGTCGATTGATAAGGCCGTCAAGGCAGGTTTTTTGAAAGGCTACCCGGACGAATCCTTTCAGCCAGAGCAGCCGATTACCAAAATGCAGGTGCTGCTCTCGCTGGCCAACGGCTTTAATCTGCCCAAGCCAGCCGATCCTGAAGCGGCGCTACAGTCTATGACCAGCCGCGATCAGATTCCAGCTTGGGCAAAGCCCGCTGTTGGCGCTGCCGCCCAGTCTAACGTAATTGTCAGCTATCCCAACGTGCAGCAGTTTCAGCCCGACCAACCCGCAACCAGAGCCGAAGTGGCTGCTATGCTATATCAGGCGCTGAGAACCCGTGGGGATCTGCCGCTGGTTCAGTCCAACTACATTTTGCGGCCTTAATTTGCGGTAATGCTTGATTTTGAAGACTATGCGCTGACTCAGCCCGCCATGCTCGTCACCATTCTCACCGAGGCGGCGCTCCAGGCGAGCTTAGAGAAGCTATTAAAAAATCTGAAGGTTTACGGCTATTCAATCAGCGTTGTACCGGGTGCAGTGAAGCGCCTCCGTCAGTTTGGGCATTCTGCGCCCGACCAAGACCCAGCCGATGATGCCCCAGCAGCCACCGAGGTGGAAACCTACGCGGCCACCGATCTAGAAATTCGAGTGGTGGTTTCGCCTGAGCTAGCTGATGTGATTCTGTACGCGCTCAAAGATCAGCAGCGGCAGTTTTCGCTGCTGGTCTATCGGCAGAAAATCGAGGCTGTGGTTGAGTAGGAGAGCGGCCAGCAATTAAGGGCTGGGCTGAGCCGCTTCCAGAATTCGCACCCCGACAATGGGCGCGTTAAACCGGTAGGTCTGGCCTTCTAACTCTAGCGGCGTCCCTATCTTAATTTTACTGCCCGCCAGCACTGCACCATCCGGCAAGACCTGCGCTTCGCCCTTCAGCGTAATCAGCATATCGACCGTATATTGCAGCTCTGGGCGGGGGTCGGGCAGCGGCTTAACTGAGCCATCGGGCTGCGGTACTGCGACCGAACGCGGCAGCGACTTCACGCCTAAAATCTGCACTTCACCTGCGGGCTGGTTGCGAATAATAATGTTGGTTTTGCCCTGCTGCTCAATTGCTGCTATAAAACTCTGGGGGTCGCTCACCGTCAGACCGCGTACAATCACATCTAGCTCGACGGGCTGGTTGGTGCTGCCAATCTGCGCTACTGAGGAACCTGTGCCACCGGGCAGCAGAAACAGCCCCGCCACCACCATTAGCATAATCAGCCCTGCGCCAATATCCAGCAGGCTCACCTTGCCAAACAGCCGCCCTTTAGAATCTAAAATTGCCATATCGTATCCGGTTTTAATTCAGATAGCACTCTATCAGATTTTGACTCTATCAGATTTAGCCTCTATCAGACCTTAGACAGAGGTAAGTCATGACGACTCGTAACAAGCTCTGCCAAAATCGCTAGGATGCAAATGGGCGCTGAGCCAGCCTAATGTGTTCTGCAACAAACTGGGCTGGCGCTGCGTCTGGTTAGCTACTACTGAGCTACTGAGCTACTACTGGCCTCCTCCCTATTGCTATGTCTTCTATCCAAGTCTCAAAACAGCTTTTGACCCGCTGGCAGTCTTGGCGACGCCGCTGGGTCTATGCCCTGGTTTCGCTCACGGTGGCGCTGGGGCTAATTGTCGCCACGCCCTCTCCTGGCCATGCCCAAGCTCCTCTGCTAGAGCTGCTGCTGCGCGGCGTCCAGATTATCCAGCTCTCGACGCTCTCTGATCGGCAAGAAGTGGCGCTGGGCAAGCAGATCAACGACCAGCTGCTGAGCAGCGAAATGCGACTGTCCAATGACCGCCAAACCACCGCCTATGTCGATCAGGTGGGGCAGGGACTCGTACCCTACAGCAGTCGCCCCAATCTTCCCTATACCTTTCAGGTGGTGGACAGCGACCAGATTAACGCCTTTGCCACCATGGGCGGCTATGTCTATGTCACCACCGGCTTACTGAAGGCTGCTGACAACGAAGCTCAGCTCGCCAGCGTGATCGGGCATGAGATGGGACATATTGCCTCCAAGCATTCGCTAGAGCAGATGCGGCAAGCGGCGCTGGCTCAAGGCATCACCAGTCTGGCTGGGCTAGATCGCAATACGGCAGTGAATTTGGGGGTGGAGCTGGCGCTGCGTCGCCCCAACAGCCGCCGCGATGAGTTTGAGGCCGATCAAGAAGGGCTGGCCACGCTCAAGTCGGCAGGCTATGCCACTAGCGCCATGCCCGCTTTTATGGAAAAGCTGCAAGGTCAAGCCTCGCTGCCCAGCATCTTGAGTACGCATCCAGCGGTCTCAGAGCGGATTCAGACGCTGAACCGGATGATTGATCCGGCCACCGCTAATTCTGGCTTTGGCCTAGACAGTCGCGCCTACCGAACGGAAGTCAGCAGCCTGCGCTAGATGTTCTAGAACCCCTGGTTTTTTAGAACGCCTAGAAATAGCTGGCCGACTTGCGATGCGGGACTGCTGTGACGCCCAGCAGCTCCAGCAGCTTGCCGCTCTCAACCGTGGCGTAAATTAACCAGTGATCGCCACATTCCATCCGGCTTTGGACGCGGCATTCCAGGTAGGCTAGCGCCTCTTGCAGCACCAAGCAGCCATTGCTAGCCAGGTAGCTCTCGACGCCCTCAAACTGGTTGGCTTTGGCCAGCAGCGGCCTCAAAAAATGGCGGCGCAGATTGCGGCCTTCTTTGAGGATATTTAGCACAAAGACGCTGCCAGAGTCGGCCAGAGTTGTCGCCTGCTGCTTGCTGACGGCAATGGTTAAACCGGGCGGATTGAAGCTGGCCTGCGACACCCAGGAGGTGAGAATTGCCTGGTGCTGCTGGTTTTGGTGCGTGGTAATGACACAGAGCGATCCGGCAATTCGGCCTACTGCCTGCTCGGTGCGGTCGCTCTGGGCATCGACAATCTGCTGGCGCGGCGTCCAGACTTTTTTGGTCTTCCGCAACATCTGGGCAAATTCAGCGCCCGCTGTCTCGCACTGTTGCAGCACTTCTGCTGAGGGCTTAAACTTGACCCGAATCGGCTCAAACCCAAACCGGTAGCCCGCATCTTGCAGCTTGGTTTCTAGCAGATCGACCGCTTCGCCGCTCCAGCCATAGGAGCCAAATACGCCCGCCAGCTTAGATTTGGTCGCCGTTGAAAGCGCAATGCCCAAGGCCGTCTGGATCTGCACGGGCGCATGTCCGCCCAGCGTCGGGGAGCCAATCACAAACCCGTCAGATGCTTCAATCACCTGGGCAATTTCGCTGGGCGGCGTATATTCGCAGTTGATCATCTGCACGGCGACGCCTGACTGGGTGATTCCCTGGGCAATCGCCTGCGCCAGCAGCCCCGTATTGCCGTAGGCCGAGGTGTAGAGCATGGCCACGCTCAGCTCTTTGGCCTGCTGCTGCTGACACCAGTCGCGGTAGTCTAGCGTCAGGCGGCTGAGGCTATGCCGCACAATTGGGCCATGGGCTGGGGCGTAGAGCTTAGCCTTGAATGGCTCTAGCTTTTGCAGCGCGGCTTCTACCTGGGGGACTTGGGCGGCATGGAGGCAGTCAAAGTAATAGCGGCGGTCTTCGCTGAGCTGTCGCCAGTGGGCATCCCAAAGCTCGTCGCTGCAAACATGCGCCCCAAACAGCTTATCGCTGAATAGGATGCCGGTGGCCGCGTCGTAGGTGCAGATCTGGTCGGGATGGCGCGGGGTGGGCACATAGCGAAACTGAAGCCTGTGGCCATCGCCCAAATCTAGGGTTTCTTCGTCGCGGACAATATGCAGCTTGAAGCTGCGCTCGGCGTCATACTGAATGCCAAAGTTGAGCGCTTCTTCCTCAGGCATGATTGGGCTATCAGACTCACCGGCAAAGGCAACGCGCAGCAGGTTGGCCGCAGGCTTGGAGCAGATTACGGTCGCGTAGGTGGCCACAGCCAAGAGCTGCTTGAGCGTGACAATCCGGTTGGGGTTGACATGGCTGAGAATAATGTAGGCAATCCGCTGGTAATACTGCTGCTGCTGGAGTTCTTCTAAAAAGCTTTCGGTGAACGACTCGCCGGGTGGGTCAATTAGCGCTACTGCCGGAGCCTGTATTAAGTAGGAGTTGGCGGTTGTGCCCTTCTGCCGCGCATATTCCACCTCAAACCGCAGGCGCGTCCAGCTGCGAGAGCGAAAGGCTAAGGTTTCTGCGCCAATTTCGCCCACCTGGACATCGCGTTGCTTGGGTTCTGCTGCTGGTTCTGTCGCTGGTTCCATAGCTTGTTCTACCACTGCTTCTGCCACTGCCTTTTCCTCCTGCGCTCTAGGTTTAAACATAACCTTCGGCGCGACCGACCGACGGCGCTGGGCAATTGAATTCTGCTATGGCTGCAATTAAGGATTGTAAGTAAAGCGGCTCCGCAGCCGGACGCCCAGCCAGTTTCCTGCGGATTCTGGTAGCTCTCCGATCACGTAAATCTGCTCCCAGTCCCAGAAGCTAAATTGATAGACCCTCGGCTGAAGCGGCTGCAAGAGCTGCTCAATCGGCTGTAGGCTCTCTGCCTCCGAACTCGGCTGAAAGCCCTCAAATTGGCTGACTCGCAGTAAGCCGGTCGCCTGCATCAGCGCCTGCAATGCCTCAGCCTGACTCTGGCCTGTGGCCTGCACCAAGCGATATTCGTGCGTTTGGTTGTAGCCGCCGCCGTAGTAGCCATAGAGCCTGACGCTGCCCCGCCGGGTCAGCAGAGCCTGAATTTGCAGCTGGAGTATGGAGAGATCATCGGGGGTGGAACTGGCCACCAACGGCAGCGGCGTCAGGTTCAGCGGCGAGGCTGGCGTGGTCAGCTCAGTGGCCACGGGCACAGTTGGCGCAATGCCGATCCAGGCTGGCTCAGCTGCATCCGCCAGCTGCCCGACTAACAGCACCAGCGCATAGTTGGGGTCGCAGCTGAGCCTGATTGCCTGGAGGTTTTGCAGCCGCGATTCCAGCAGATGCAGCAGTTCGGCATCTAGCGCCTGATGCTCGGCTGGGCGAGTCGGATTGGGCAAAATCTGCGCCGGGTCGCCCGCTGGAATCAGCCAGGTTTCGCCGCCCACTGCTCCAACTTGCTCCGGCTGCTGCCAAGCCAACAGCGCCTCTGAAACGGTTAGCTCACTGCACCAGCCTTCGGCCTGAAGCAGCGTCAGGCTGTTCAATTCACCTTGCGCCCCCTCATCCCAGCTAAACGGCACTAGCTGTCCGCCGTCTTCGTGACCAGGAAACGCCAGCGCCACTCCAAGCTGTGGCTCGACGAGCGCTTCAAGTTGACTCTGAATGGATGCAGCGGATGGCTCTGGCATATCGTCTAAAATTCGGGTCAGCGGTTGTACTGCAAGCTCTGATTGACATCCTACTATGATCATTCGCGACTATCAGCCTACCGACAGAGCGGCTTTAGCAGAAGTATTTCGTGATGCCATTCGCCAGACTGCTGCTGGCTGCTATAGCGCTGAGCAACTGGCGGTCTGGTCAAGTTTTGCTGATGATTCGGAGCAGTTTCAGCACCGCTTGAGCTTGGGCATAACGCGGGTTGCCATCGTGCAGCAGCAGATCGCGGCGTTTGGCCAGCTTCACCCCAGCAATCATCTCGATCTCCTCTATGCTCACAGCAGTTTTGCGCGTCAGGGCTGCGCGACTTTAATCTACCAACAGCTTGAAGCAGAGGCGATTGCCCAGGGCGCAGAGACTCTCCAAACTGAAGCTAGCCATATCGCCAAGCATTTCTTTTTGAAGATGGGGTTTGAAGTTCTGGAGCTGGAAACCGTTGAACGTGAAGGCTTGCAGTTTGAGCGCTTTAGGATGCAGAAAATGCTGACTATCCTGCCCAAAAGTTGAACGAGAACAAAGCGCTGAGCATGGCTAATAATAAAATGCTAACGAGCGACCAAGCGCGATCAAATAGGACAGAGCTGCCAAGTTGACTCAAGACAATAAAAATTGACGGTACGGCTAGCAGATAGCGAGAAACACTCCAAGCTGTGCCGCAGGTGGTCGAAACTAAAATAACTGATAGACCATATAGAGAGATACTGGGATATCGCTTTAGCGTCACCAGACAAGATGCAATTCCTAGCATAATTGTTGAAAATTCGATGGCATAATACACCGTTGCCGCAGAGTTGCTTCCAGAGAGCGCCGAAAATCCAGCTCTCCAGGCCGCCGCCGCCGCATATAAGTTGAACAACTGACAGCCAAAAAACTGCTGCTGCACAGTCTGAAATGCCTGCCCCCAAAATGAAAATCGCCAGATTAAGTGAACTAAAACTGGAATGAGCAGAGATATAAATTGGAAAATTAACTTCCGAGAAAGCCTGCCCTGCTGATAGAGCGCGCTACCCCAAGCCCAGCCTAACGGAATCAGCAGCAAAATGCCTACTGCTCGCGTCAGAGTTGCCACCGCTGCCAGCGCAATCGCCCAGCCCCAATGCCGCCGCTGTAGCAATGCCAAACAGCCAAACGACAGCCCCACAAATAGCCCTTCAGTGTAAACCTGCGCCAAGAAAAATCCGGTCGGGAAACTCAGCAAATAGGCTGCGGCTCGGAATGCCTGCTCCTGTCCGTAGTTGCGTTCAATCCAGCTTGCCAGCGCAATCAGACCCGCCAATGTCCCCAGAGCTGAAATGATCAAACCTGCCAGCATTGCGGTCGCCGTGGCTGTGAGTCCTAGCAGGCTGAGCGGATAGGCCAAGAGCCGCATCAGGTAGGGATAGACCGGGTAGAAGGCATAGTTGAGCGTCAGGGGTGGGTTAGGCGACGAGAGGCGGCGAGCCTGTGGATCGTTATAGCCATGCAGCGCAATTGACAGGTAAAACTCCGAGTCCCAGGCCGCTTGAGCGTTCATAAACGGATCGCTGCGATCCGGTGAGTCACCCGTGCGCTCTGCCGTCCAAAATAGAGCAGAGTCAGGTCGCTGCACCTGATAGCGAGCCGTCACAGCAGCCTGATAGCCCCACAAAATCACTAGCCAGACTAGCCAGAGTCCGATAATTTGTCGGGTTAAGCGATTGATACAACGATTGATACAATGATGCACAGGCGGCAAATTTCTTTTCCCAAAAACTGCGCTCAGACCGGATGATCTGCGGATGGGTTGACTGCGCGAGCCTCATCTTTTTTGGCATCATCTTTGGCGTCAGCCATTCGGTCGCTGGAAAACTGGCTGGGGATATCTTCGGGCAGCAGCGTCGTCAGCAATTCGTCGGTAAAATCAGAGAGTACGGCGAGTCGATTGGCTTGGCGCTCAATGCTTTTTTCAAACAAGTTTCGCACAACTCGGGCATTGCCGAAAGTGCGGTCACGGTTGTTATAAAGGCTGGTGAACAGCTCTTTGAGGCGATAGCGGGTGGCGTCAGTGAGCTTGAAGTGGCTCTTGTGGCAAAACTTCTCGAAAATTTCTAGCAGTTCGTCTGGTTCATAGTCGTTGAAGTAAAAATAGCGATTGAAGCGCGACTTCAAACCCGGATTCGATTCAATAAACTCTGACATTTCATCGGTATATCCAGCTACGATTACCACCAGCCTGTCGCGGTAATCCTCCATCCGCTTCAGCAGCACGTCGATCGCCTCTTGGCCAAAGTCACGTCCTGCATCCCCCGGCACCAGCGCATAGGCTTCGTCAATAAACAGCACGCCGTCTAGCGCCGAAGTCACCAGCTCATCCACGCGCTTAGCAGTTTGGCCAATATAGCCCGCCACCATGCCCGCCCGGTCGGTTTCAATTAAATGGCCTTTTTTGAGAAATCCGAGTCCCTGAAAGATCCGGCTAATCAGACGAGCAATCGTGGTTTTGCCGGTGCCGGGTGGCCCACAAAACACCGAATGCAGCGATACTGAAGTGGTGGCTAGCCCCCGATCCTGGCGAATCTTCTGCACCTTGAGAAAATTGGCCAGCGTCTTAATTTCCGCTTTGATATTGTCCATCCCCACCAGATCATTCAGCTCAGCCATTGCCTGCGCTAAAATTTGCGCTAGCTCCTCTGCGGTTTTATCCAGCACCGCAGCCGGTTCAGTGGCAACTGGCGCAGCAGCGGAACCAGCGGTTGGGAGAACGGTCGGGGTGACAACGGGCGCAATTCCAGGCTCTACAATTGGCGTGACTTGAGCCAGCGCTTCCTGATATTGGCCAATTTTCTGATAGTTATGCAGCAACTGCCAGACCTGCGAGAGCGCCTCCATCTCTTGCATCGTAATCGCGCCGTCTGATTTGACTACCGCTTGAGCGAATTTGTAGATCGCGTTGACGATCGGGTTCAAATAGCCAGATGCTTTTTCTTGATCAAACTGGTTCAGCACCGTGGGCAGCCAGAGCTGCTCTAGCTGGCTCGGATCACCCGATTGGCCTTTGGTGATATCTAGCAAAATTTTCAGCGATATTTTTTGGTATTTCAGCCGCTCAGCATCCGAAAAGTCCCAGATCTTAAAGGCCGCATTCAGCTTGTCGCTATCTTGCTTGATCAGGGCATAGAGGGTGAGATAGGCCAGTAGCTCGTTGGCCGAAATTTCACCGTTGCTGCGCCCGCAAATCGTAATAATTTTGGCCAGGTCAGTCAGAATCAAATCGCCAAACTTCGGCTCTGCCGCCAGCAACGGCTTCAGCGTCTGGTACAGGCTCTCGGCTTCCTGGCGAACCATTCTGGCGTTGACAAGCTGAGTAAAGTTCACGGGGCAGGCTCCTAGAGCAATCGTCACAAGCAGGCGCAATTGGAGTCTAGCAAGATTTTGACAGATCCGGGCAAGAATCCAATATCGCCAGCCTTAGCTCAACGCCTAAATTAAGGACATTGCAGTTGACTCAAGGCTTTCAGCGATCTATCTTAACTGGCTTGGTAGAGCTGCAAAAGCTGTTGACCGTTGAAGTGAATCAGATGGGTAGCATCCTCGGCAACCCAGACATCGGTTTCCCAAGCAATTTCTGCCAAATATTCGACCATAGCCTTTCGGCTCAGGAAGGTCGTCACCATGACAATGGGCACTGTCGCTCCCTTAAAAAGGGTTTCCAACTCCTGTTTGCGCTTGGCGTTGATCGAGCCGTGCGATGTGACTGCCTCGATTAAAACCAACCAGTTGTTTTCGATGAAATGAATGATTAGATCTGGCATCTTGCCGTAGGAATTGACGCTGACTCCTAGATGCGTCAGTGCAGCTTGATCAGAGTGAGCAAATTTTTCGTCGGTGTCACCCACATAGAGCAACCGACCTCCGGGGGTAAACCGAGGTGCAAATTCGCTGATAATTTGTTCAATTAGCACATTTTGCCCACCGGGCGAGAGACTTTTCCATTTTCCTGTAATTAAGACTGGAATCCTTGCCATTTCGCGCTCCTGAGCATAGCGCTGCTTGAGGGTCTCAGCAGAAGCGAGATAAGTGCGAAGCCCTTTTTCCCACTCACCTGTTTCGTAGGTTCGCAATAGTTCTAAAACACTTGCTTCAATCTGATAGACCGTTTTTGGGCTATTAATCGGGCGTTCTGGAGCATCGGGGTTTGTTGTGATTAAGGCTGCGTCAAGGAACTGATGGACAGTCTGGCGGCGGACTGTTTCCCGCGTGTTTGGCTTGTAAGTCTTGCCGTAATATTGCGCCATAAAATTCATGATGGGCGTAATTCCTATCAAGGGTGCGGTTGCAGTTTGCCAGGGGGCGCTGGATTTGAGATCGAGCAGAGCGAGTAATGTCAAGGCCGAGCGCTCATTCAGCTGGGCTCGCGGAAATCCGAGCTGCGCCAAGATTTGCAATGCTTGATCAATGCGAGACTTAGCGGCGATAGGGTTAATTTCTGCCGGATTCGTCATGAGCAATGCCTCAACAAGTTGATCAATTTCGGGTTGAGATGGAAAACAATCGCCGACTTGCTCGCCTAAAGATACGAGTTGTTCAAATGTCGGATATTTTAGGCTGCGTAGATCGGTAGCATTAACCTGAGTATGTCCATTAAACAGCCTGAAGTAGGAATCTACCAGGCTAGAATTGAGGTATAGAGCGAGGCCGCTCGCGAATCTCCGCTCAAGCCCATGCCCGCTGCGATGGAAGTAATTGAGATGATTTTCAAAGCCAACCCAAGCGCCATCCATCCGCTCGGCGTCATAGACTGCTGCAACCAGTCGGCGCTTCTCTTCCTTCGACGAAAAGCGCTTACATAAGACATAATTTGCGTTGGGTACCAAAAGATTTGCGGTTGCGGCTGTATAGACCAATGCTTGCGGTTTCTTAGTTGTTTTCGGGTAATCGACAAAGCCTTGGGTAAATAAGAGGTACTGTATCCGCCGCTGGCACAGCACGTAGATAGGCTTGAGCCCGGAAATCTACCACCCGACCCGTTGAAACGGTCAATCCTAGATCGCTGACCGTATGGCTAAATTGCTCCATTTGCTCGACCACCCGCTGACTCAGACCATCTGGTAAGAGCCGAATGAACTGGGCTGGATCGGTAGGATGAACGACATCTGTATAAGGCAATTCATGTGACATGATAAAGTCGTCTTGGGCGCTAAAGCTAGTGCTAATCTGGACTCGCGCCCCTTGCTTCTTTTGCTTCACTGCCTGCACAACTATGATTTCCTGCAATACGTTGTCGTCGCAAAAGGTATTCTGCCGGGACTCAAACAGATGCACCTGACGCAGAGAGATCGTTTTGAGAAACAGTCGGCGGAAGTCTCGAAAATACAGCCCATTGCAGAAACTTCGGGGCGAGATCGAGACCATTTCGCCATTAGATTGCAGCAGCAGCGCAGCTGTGAAGATAAACCCGGCGTAGAGGTTGGTTGTCTCTAGGCCAATTTTTTTCAGTAGAGATCGGGGCTTAGAATGTAGGTTAATTTTGGCATAGGGCGGATTGAGAATAGCATGTGTGAATCTCTCACTGGTTGCTGGGTCAAACAAAGCTGGCTGCAACAGTCGCAAGGCATCCTCAATGAAATCTACCTGACGAATCTCAAAGTCGAGGGAAATTCCGGACAGCTTGCACTCTGCCGCACAGATCGATAGCGTTTGATGAAGGTATCGAACCAGCAAGGCATCTATTTCATAAGCGACGATTCGCAACCGCTTGGGACGGCGCTGGCGCTGGCAAAGTACGGCCACAAACGCAGCCAGGAGTGAGCCTGCACCTGCACCTGCATCAAGCAGAGAAATTTCTGGCAGATCAGTGGTTTCAAACATCTCGGCCATCAGCTGCGCCACGGGAGCAGGGGTGAGAAACTGCTCTTTTGCGGCTTGGCTGGCAGCTGTGAGTTTTTGGCTAGCGGCGAGTCGTAAGAGATCAATTTCTGCCATGAGATTCCTGCCAGGAAGTTTGCTCTCTCTAGCTTTGATTAAACTCAATACTTGAGAATTTTTCACCTGATGAATCCTTACGCTCGGAACTTTTCCTTTGAGGACTCTCACTCAACGGATTTTTGCGTTCTGCCGCAGCAAGCACGGTTTTCTCAATTCGGCTCAGCCTTGTTTCTGGACGCTTGGCAGTCTGAATCCAAAGCAGAATATTTTTCTGGGTACTGTTGCTAAATGCGGCAAAGCCCTGTTGAGCTAGTTGATCTGCCGCTAAAGCCTGTTCTAGATCTGCTGGCACGATCAGCGCCTCGACTGCATCCAAGCTCGTCCATGATCCGTCTTGTTTTGCCGCCGCAATTTTTGCCAAACCAGCCGCTGTCATCTGCCCTTGGGCAAGCAGTTCTTCGATATATTGCTTGTTGAGCTTCGACCAGACGCTTTTGGGTTTGCGCGGCGTGAATACCTGACGATAGCGCGCTGCGTCTAGGGACTGCACTTTACTGTCAATCCAGCCAAAGCAAAGCGCCTCTTTGACGGCTTCGCTGTACTGCACGCTAGGCTGGCCGCTTTTGACCTTGTAGTAGACCAGCCAGACGCCCGGTTTATCCCGGTGGTTTTGCCCCAGCCACTGACGCCAACTGACGCGATCGACCGCATAGATGACATTGAGTTGCTCTGCAAATTTTGACATGGCAAACGCATCTAAAGTCACTAACCAATCGCTCGGAACTGCTTTGAGGTGACTTCAATTGCTGAAGCGCCTATCTAACAGAATATCTAACAGACCTGACTCAGACAGGTGCTTGTCGCCCTCCTAGTCAAGCTTTAGGGCGTTCACGGGCACTTCATCCCAGGAGGCGACGGTTCGCATCTGTGCCACCCAGCCTTCTTGCTTTTGCTCGGCGGTGAGGTTGGTATCAAACGAGTCGTGGCATTCTTGCGCCTGAACCTCGTCGATGCAGGCAATGCAGGCGCGGATGATGCCGCAGGGGTCAATCTGTTCGTTTACCCAAATAATCACAATTTTTCTCCCAGTCTTGGCGCAAGATCCCACTAAGGTTGTAGCGGAGTCGGGGCAGTAACGCAAGCTTTGAGGTGGGAGAAGCGGCCTGAGCTGATTGATATTCAGATGATCTGAAACGTCGCTTCAGCAGTTTACACGGCTTGCTGAAGGCGAAGGCATGTTGCTAAATCAGTGCATTTACCAAACACTGCGTGACGGGTGGAAACAAATTTGTCCCCACCCGTGATCAAACTACCGCAGCAGCACGCTCATAAATTTGCCTGGGGCAAACGGCACGGGAACCAGCGGCGAAAACTGGCTGCGGTCGGTGATCATTTCCCTCACGTACATTTCGCTGATGATGTGGTTGACTTGCTCTCTGGTGCCGATGATCCAGACCTGCGCTCGGTCGCCAAGCGATTCTGGCAGCAGTTCGTTGAACTCTGAAGTCATGATATTTAGCCTTTTTCTTTTGTGAGGTTGAAGAAAAAGGACTCAAGACGACGGTTTCTCAAACCGCTTAGGTTGCGAGGCTGAACGATCCATGTAGAATCGACACAGCTTGCCTCTCTGATGATGTCAGATAGGTAGGTCAGCTGGCTAGTCGTGCTTCCGACACTTCTAGCTAGCGCCCTCGCCTCAAGCCTTAATCACTGGCGGACGGAACCAACCAGTTTGAAAAGTGTAGGGCAAAACCCTGGTTTAGCGCAAGGGGGAAACTGGAGAAATTTCAGATTGAATGCAGGGAGTTTCTGCAAATCCACCTCAATCTGTATAGCATTAGTAAAGATTCTGCCGATTTACCTGCTTTAGCTAGGTTTATGGAGGAATCTTGTATAAAAAGGAGTTAAGGTTTGTAGAATTGTTTATAGATGATGTTGATCTATACATGGAAAGTAGTCCTGAAAAAGATAAACCTTGGAAGGAACGGTTGGCTTCTGTCTTAAAAGATCCTACCCGCCTCAATTTTCAATACCTTTTACAGATAGAAGCTGTAGAAGATAATGATTTAGAATTTAAGCGTGAATTGCTTCCGTTCGACTCATTGGCAAAACATATTCTTGCGATGGCAAACAAAAACGGTGGCGCGATCGTGTTCGGGGTTGAGGAAATTGGATCAAATCAATTTTCTCCATGCGGCTTGTCTAATAGTTTTGACATCACAGACATCGAAAAGAAGCTCAGCACTTACATTCCCAAAAAACTAGAACATGACGTTATTCCAATCTATTTTGGAGGTGAGGATCATCCGGAGTTTAAGGATAAGCTCTTTCTCGTAATAATTATTAAATATAATCCGAGATATATACCGTTTGTTTCTCTGAAGTCAGGAGAAAGTGTTAGAAACAATACAATATACATACGAAGAAATAGGGCTTCAGAGCCAATCAACTATGATGAGCTTCAGGAAATTCTTAACGACAGAATTGATACAGAGTATTCGACAACTGATGAGCGAAAATTGATTGAGCATCTAGAGGAATTGAAGGAACTCTATAAATACATACCAAAAACAATTAAGCAAGTTATTCCTTCTTCAATTGTAGATCTGAGGTTAGGCATACTTGCTCAAACGCAGTACAAAACTTTCACCAATCCCGACTATCCTCAAGAAAGTTA
>CASBQH010000199.1 GCA_949127695.1 Synechococcales cyanobacterium PMM_0073 | reverse complement strand
GGTGATTGACTGGGTGATTGACTTGGATGGCGGCAGTGCAACTCGCAGTGACCGGACTCAATTTATCAAACGCATGGTTGAACTGTCTCAAACCCTTCACCTAAAAATCCGTCTAATTTACTATCCGCCCTACCCTAGCCAATACAATCCCATAGAACGCTGCTGGGCTGCACTGGAGAACTACTGGAATGGTGCGATTTTAGATTCGGTTGAAGCCGCAGTACAATGGGCTTCTAATATGACTTGGAAGGGGCTTAAACCGATTGTGCATCGAGTTGAAGCAACCGACGAAAAAGGAATCAAGGTGCTCTCAGAAGCATTAGAACAGTATCAACTCTTCTGGCAGCGCTCTGAAACATTACCCAAATGGGATATTACAATTGTCCCGACTTGATTGGGGAGGTATTTTCTTGCAAGCCCCTAACCTGCTGCGAGATCGCGACCGTGATGGTGCTAGCCACAGCCAAGGCTGAGAAAAACTACGTGATTCGCGGCTTTGCAGACGAGTTCCGCGACCTGAAAATCACGACCCGCGACTCGTTTAGCGGCGCGATGGCAAAGTCCAGCAACCAAAACTTTGGCGCGACAGATGCCTCGGTCGCCTATGACTGGGCAATCCGCAACCGCGTCAAAGTGAATATATTCTGCTTCTGGACAGATGGCGAAAGCTGGGCAGGCGCAAGATATCCGGCGCAGGCATTGGCCGAATATCGCCGCAAGCTGAACCCGCAGGCCAAAGCCGTCTACGTGACGCTGGTGCCCAACCAGATCAGCCTTGCCGACCCACAGGACTCGCAATCCTGGGATGTCGCTGGCTTTGATCCGGCCATGCCGAGATTGATTCAAATGCTGGCAGCGGGTGAGATTTAAGCAAACGGGATAGCTGGGGTTATATCCTCGGCTATCCCGCTTTATTTTGGTCTACTCAGCTAGCAGCACCATGACGCCAGCGTGAGCCAGCACCACATCAGGGCTTTGCTGCATGGCGGCATCATACTTAAGCGCAAAGGCTTCGGTCGCCGCTGGAGTCAGCAAGGCTTGCAGATCGGCGGTGACGGCCAGCAAAATCTCGGCGGTGAGCGGCTCATCGGCCTGCCGCAGCTCGTCGATTTGCACCACGCGCTTCGAGAGCTGATGCAGCCAGTCAAATTGGCTGTCTGAGATCACTAGCTGAAGCAGTTCGCCTCTAGAAACCTTGCCATGCCGCTGCTCATAGGCTCGGCGCTCGGTTTCTAGCAAGATGCGATGCAGATGCAGCAAACTATCCCGGAGCTGGCTCAAATGCTGCTGTTGATTGATGCGCTGTTGAAGGGTGGGGTGCATCTGGATTCTCCTAGGACTTGCACTGGTCTTGAGCTTGTCTTCTATATGATTGGTTCTAGGTTTTATATTAACAGCTGCTATAGTCCAGCCAAATAAGCGAAATAGTCGGGTTCTACGCAGAGTTGAGTTGGGTAAGCCACCAGATCTCCCGCCTACGTGATTGGGGGGGGGCTTCAGCAGCGGGATCTGAGCGGCTATGATCTCGAAGCGAGCCGCTAGCCCGTACTCTTCATCACCAGCTCGCCCTGCGGCACCGGTGGAGCTGTCATTTGCTCTGCGGTGATCAACAGCTGTGCCGGGTTGCCGCTACAAGCTGCGCTCTCGGCAGGCCAGAGCATTGAAACCGTGCCGTCCACATTTGTATTAAACTCACCGCAGTAGGCTGGCGTTTTAGAATTCTGCGGCATGGCCCAGAGTCGATAGGCTTGTCCTTGGGGCAGCCTGGGCAGATTTTGCGCCACGATCGCAATTTGCTGTTGCTGCCGAGCTAGCACAATCGTGCCAGAGGCTTTGGCTGTTGCTCCGGCTCCGGTGAGGGCGTAGGGTTTGGCTTTCGGCTGTTGTAGGGCTGAAATAATCGGGCGGCTGGTGGCGGCTTCCTGCTGAAGTGCGGCAATTACAAGTCGGTTAGCTTTTTGCGCTTGTTGCAGCTGGTAGTTGCTCAAGCTCAGTCCCAGCAGAGCTGCCGCTGCTGCCGCAGTCGCCAGCCCCAGCCAGCGACTGCGGCGACTTGGTTTGGCCAGAGGAGCAGGCAGTTCGGCAGCGGCAGCCGTCAGGATGCTCTCTTTCAAATGCAAGGGCGGCTCATGCTCAGGCAGACCGTAAGGCATTAGCGCAAGCACCTCCTGCAAGCAATCGACTTCGGCGGACAGTTCGGGCTGTTCAATCAAAATCTGCTGCAAAGCTTCTGCTTCCTCTGGACTCAAATCGCCCAGCGCGTAGCCTGCCAGCAAGTCTTGCCAATTCTCAGGTTGGGTAAAACGGGTCATAGAACAGATAGGGTGGGATCAGGATTAGGGCGAGACCTAAAATAGAGCGAGGCTTAAACATAGTCTTGCAAGGTTTGGCGCAGCTTTAACAGCCCCTGACGAGAGCGCGATTTGACTGTGCCAAGCGGAATCTCTAGCCGTTGAGCGATCTCAGACTGACTCAGCCCTTCGTAGTAGGCAATCTCCAGCACCTCTCGCTCCGATTCCGAGAGCTGAGACAGCGCTCCCCGAATTAAATGCGACCGCTCCCCAATTGAGGCTTGCTCCAGCGGTGAGGGCACACCGCTTTCACCGCGGACTATGCCTTGTAACTTCTGCACCACGCGCAGCCTCGCGTTTTTAGAGCGCAGGCGGTCAATGGCACGAGAGCGCGTCAGAGTGGTGAGAAAGCTGCTGAGCGCGCCGCGTTTTGGATCGTAGTTGTTGCGTCGCCAGAGCGTGAGAAAGATATCCTGGGTCATATCTTCAGCCTCTTCGGCGCTGTTCAGAATCCGATAGGCAATGCTATAGACCAGTCTGGCATAGCGATCATACAGAAGGTCTAGCGCCTTGACCTGCCCTTGTGACATCGCCGCAAGGAGTTCAAGATCTGAGGCTGAAGTTTTAAGCGCAGAGAAATCAGAACTCATGAGGTTTGGTGAAACAGCACAGAGATGAAGCGGAGGCTTGCGGGCAACTCTGCGGGCAACTCCATCTCTAGTAACTTCTACATATACGATAGCTGAGGCTAGTTGGATTGATCCAGCGCTTCAACAGCACCGTAGGAGCAGTAAACCAGAGAATTGGCGAAAGCGCTGCATTTCAAAGTAAACAGATTAAAATAGGCGGCGAGGCTGTTGCGTTCGCTACTGCGCTTGCGACAGCTGGCATTCGCTGATTCTCTAGAACTCTAGCTGTCTAAGGCTCTTCCAAGGCTCTATTAATGCTCTATGTCTGTCACCTCTAACCCGCCGCCGCGCCCGCCGATTCCGTCCTTCGGCCAGCCGTTGCCGCCAGCTCACTCAGCTGCCTCATCTAGCTCAGCCGTTGCATCCCAGCAGTCTGCTGGGATCTGCATTGAGCTGGAGCAGGTGACAAAAGTGTATGCCAACGGCTGTCGGGCGTTGCTCAATGTGAATCTGCGGGTGAAGCGCGGTGAGTTTCTGTTTGTGACGGGTCCCTCTGGCTCAGGTAAATCGACCCTGCTGAAGCTGCTGTACGGCGAAGAGCGCTCAGCCGAAGGCGAAGTCACGGTGAACGGCATGGCGCTCTCACGGCTCAAAGGCGATCAAATTGCCAAGCTGCGCCGCCAGATTGGGATCGTGTTTCAAGACTATAAGCTGATTCCCAGTCGCACCGTGGCCGAAAACGTGGCTTTTGTGCTGCAAGCGCAGGGCTTCACCCGCAAAGAAATTCACCGCCGTCTCCTGCCCACGCTGAAGCTGGTGGGGCTGCAAGACAAAGCGAGCTGCTTTCCGACAGAGCTATCGGGCGGCGAACAGCAGCGAGTTAGCATTGCCCGTGCCGTAGTGGGCACGCCGCCCATTCTGCTGGCCGATGAACCGACTGGCAACCTCGATCCAGACAACTCAATGCAGGTCATCCAGATCTTGCAGCGGCTGAATGCCATGGGCATTACGGTGCTGGTGACCACGCATGACGAGCATCTGGTGCGGCAGTCGCATCACCCTGTCGTGCAGATCCGCGACGGGCGGCTGTTTCGAGTCCGGGGCTAGGCTGGGCTGAGCGTTAAGCCTACAGCAGGCTGATCTGCTCAGCCTTTAGCTCTAGCCGCAGCGAGTCGCCGTAGCTCAGGCCGCTAATCCAGCGGGTGATGATCTCTAGCGTGGTGGGCGGCTGGAAATGCGCGGGCTTGGTGTCGGGATGCGGATAGTAGATTAAGCCTGCTTGGGGGGAATTTGCGCCGATCACCAAGCGGCAATCAAAAAACGAGAAGTCTTCAGCGGGTTCGCTCGGCGACCATTGGATCTGGCGGAAGGTCTGTTTAGCTTGGTGAATTTTATATCGATACGGCGCGATTGAGAGATTAATCGTGCCAAGAAAATAGGGGCTTAAATCTAGCCCCTGC
>CASBQH010000198.1 GCA_949127695.1 Synechococcales cyanobacterium PMM_0073 | reverse complement strand
GAAGAATATTTACGTTTGTTGATCTTTTAACCACCCAGGAAGCTGTTGAGCAAGATTGCTTTCGGTGAACAGGCAAGCTGAGGATGAATCTGTATTCGATGATACTTGCAGTTTTCTCTAAATCTGAAGATATACGGAAAGTTTCCTCAGATCCACCCTAGCCGGCGTAATATGCGGAAAGTTTCTGCCGATCCATCTCGTTTGGGTGGATCTGAGGAAAGATTCTCTCTAAAAAGAAGTTAGCCTGCTGAGCGCTGCATTATTTCGATGGAGGATTTATATTCTCAACATGACTGAACACAGCGTATGGCGGATTTCGTTGGCTCACAAAATCGCTCATGCTTTCACTGCTAACCCCAAAGTAGAAGCGTGTTTTGTATTTGGCTCGGCAGCATTAGGTATCTCAGATCAGTATTCTGACCTTGAGTTAGCCTTTATCTGGTCACAACTGCCGTCTGTCGAAGAATTACAAGCCACAGCACAAAGTGTTGGTGTCAAGGGGTGGGAAATTGAGCCGTATGGGGAAGCGAAACAGGCGTGGTTGGAGCAGTTCTACATATACGGAATGAAAGTCGAAGCGGGGCATTGGGCGCGCGATACGATGGACAACATCGTGATTGATGTTGTTGAGCACTACGATGTGTCGCAAACCGGACTCTTGTTTGAGAAGCAAGCCACAGCATCTCATCTTCAACGCGCGATTGTTCTTTACGGCGAAGACATTATCAAACATTGGCAAACCCGACTTTCTCCTTATCCTGAAGATCTGGCTGTGGCGATGGTTCAGAAGCATCTGAAATTCCGCCCGTTCGATGGTCAACAAATACTGACTGAACGCCTTGAGATTCCGATGCTGTACGAAAACAACTGCACCATTGTGCGCTGGCTTCTCAACCTGCTGTTTGGGGTAAACCGTATTTATCATCCCGGTTTCAAGTGGACACGTTACTTTGTTGAAGAAATGAACATCAAACCGCCTGAGTTTTTTGCGCGGTTGGAGCGTGTTTTTCAATCTGATGCCGCAGGCGGAACCCATGAGTTACGACAACTCTCGGAGGAAACGTTCGACCTTGTAGAGAAGCACTTGCCGCAAGTTGACCTCAAGCAGCAGCGTGAAACGTTCAACCGACTTTATCCGAAGTGGAAGTTGCCTGTCAGTGACTCACCTTAAAGCCTATCAACAGCCAGCTAACAAGTCGATGAAGCGGATGGTCGAGAGTCTCGGTTGGGTTGCCAAGCTCATCGGCCACCGCTTATCTTAATCGTTAGGCTTACATCTTGCAGTGCGTAATCTGTGACCCCAAAATTCACTTTGGATCATCGCTTCTGATAAGCTTTGGGTGTCATCCCTGTCATCTGACGGAAGACTTTTGTTAAATGAGTTTGATTTGCAAAGCCACAATCCAGAGCAATGTCGCTAATTGAGACGGCTTGCTGTTTCAGTAGTTGCTTGGCTCGTTCCACACGTTCTCGGATCAAATACTGATAGGGCGCAATTCCCACTGATTGCTTGAAGCCTCGGCTAAAGTGGGATTCACTCATGCCAGTCAGGGTCGCCAGATCTAAAATCGATAAATCTTGTGTCAAATTCGCCTTCATGTAATCAATGACTCGCTCCAACTGTGATTGGGGTAAACCGTTGGCTTTGAACTCCAGCGAAGGTTTGTTGACGGCATAGTTCCACGCCAAACGAGCGGCAAGCGCTGTTCCCAATGACTCGCCATATAACCTGCCAGACATACAACCCGTTTGGATTTCCGTCTTGAGCGCGAGGGCTAATTGCTGGATTACCGGATCATCGATTGAAAGCTGTGGAATCAGCTCTATTTCACGCTGCATCAATTCCTGAGTAGTTTGATTCAGCAATGTCGGACAAATCGCAATCACCGAAAATTCGACTTCCTGATCCCAGTTTGTCCAATGATTTAGAAATGCTGGGATAATATCTACGCGACCGTTGCCGTGGACGTAGCGGCTAAATTTGCCGTCCAAATGACGCTCTGCTTTGAAGCAACTTTTGGAGTCTGTGATCACCAGTGAATGTTGTAGGAGGCAATGCTCCACCGTTTTGTGGGGAGGATGGCAGTAGTGGGTGAAGGTTAATCCCTTCCATCCCGTATGATAGCTAGCGACTAGGGGCGATTGTGGAAGCACTCGCGCGGCTTCCTGCTGATTTGTAAGATCAAGTGTGTCGGGTGCATGGTTCATGGATGAGCTTTAATCCAGTCAAGATTTCACATCTCAAGCAGGATTAGAATAATTTTAGCAGAATTGGATGAGCCGGCAGGTTGAGGCTAAGACTATTGTAGGGGTGTCTACTCCTTCACCTACCTCCTATGCCAGATCAACCTGCACCAGAAATAGAGCTACTACGCACAGCGTATGCGGCCTTTAACGCGCGTGACATTGATGCCGCCCTCGCCCTCATGACTCCAGACGTGGCCTGGCCCAGGGCGTTCAAAGGCGGTTTTGTCCATGGATCTGAAGAAGTCCGCGCTTACTGGACGGAGCAGTGGAGCGAGATTAATGGACAGGTCGAGCCGGTTGCCTTTCACCTGGAGGAGGGCGGACGGATTTTGGTCGATGTGCATCAAGTCGTTCACGATTTGGCTGGAGCCATACTTGCTGATGAGCATGTTGGTCATCGATTCACCATTGAGCACGGCTTGATTCAAGGCATGGAAGTCTGCCTGCTTCCATCGTCCGGCCTCGGTGCCTAACAACGCGCACAACGACCGTTGAGCGTCAGTCGGTATGTTACAAAGGTGATCTGCGGCGGGTGATGGGCAACGTTAGCTTGAACTATTTGATTGAAGCGGTTTCGCACCAATTTCTAGCAGTGCTACAACATGGTTAAGCCCAGGACTAGCTTTGAGCAGGCCACAGTCATCCTGGAAGCCTGCTTTGCTGAACATAACCAGGACTGTATCCGGCTGGTTGGCATCGACCGCGACCGACTGGGACTCGTCAAAGAAATTGTGCATCGGCCTGGATAGATAGAGTCATGACTCTGCGGCATGTTGCTTGAGGTCATCCAGCGAGAGATATTCCAGCGCTCTGATATGGGTGGCAGCCAGCTTGACACGCGGCGCAACGCCGTCATCCAAGGCTTCTTGCCAGCGCGCCGCACAGAGACACCAGTAGTCACCCGGTTTTAGACCTGGAAACCCATAGGCTGGATGCGGCGTACTCAGATCGTTCCCCTGCGCTTTGGTATAGGCCAAGAACTCGGCGGTTACTTCAGCACAAACCACATGCACCCCCTGATCCTGTGCGCCAGTTTCGCAGCAGCCATTCCGGTAAAACCCAGTCATGGGCGCTGTTGAGCAGGCGGCAAGCGGCTCGCCCAAGATATTTTTTTCAGTAGAGGGCTGCGAGCGGATTGGATCAAGTGAAGTCGGATTATCCATAGCGCAATTGGCAGAATCCAGATGGAGAGCTTATTTAAATTTTAGTACAGCCCCAAACAACCGACCCAGATCAATCCCGACTAATTTTGTCGGGTATGTTTGACGCAGATTTTGAGCTGTGATACGATTCAGTCTCAAGTGATAAAAATGCTTAATTCTCTAAGCACCTCCCCACCGAACTTTAGGCAAACCCAGGACAAACTCAGGACGAACCCATGACTCAAGCGATTTCCCAGATTGCACCTACCTGTGCCCGCACCTCTGCTGCCACCTTTACCGGACTCAAGTGCAAAGAATGCGGCGCGGAGTACGAAGCCAAAGCCACCCATGTCTGCGAAGAATGCTTTGGGCCACTGGAAGTCGTCTATGACTATGACGCCCTGAGCCGAACCGTCACCCGCGCCAGCATTCAGGCAGGCCCTCACTCAATCTGGCGCTATCGCCCCTTCTTGCCCGTCGAAACCGATACGCCAATTGATGTGGGAACCGGGATGACGCCGCTGCTGCGAGCCAACCGACTGGCGCGGCAGCTGGGGCTGAAAAAGCTTTACATCAAAAACGATGCGGTGAACATGCCCACCCTCAGCTTCAAAGATCGGGTGGTTTCGGTGGCACTGACTCGGGCCAAAGAACTCGGCTTCACCACCGTATCCTGCGCCAGCACCGGCAACTTGGCCAACTCAACCGCCGCCATTGCTGCCCATGCCGGACTGGAATGCTGCGTTTTTATTCCCTCTGATCTCGAAGCGGGCAAAGTGCTGGGAACCTTGATCTATTCGCCCACCGTGATGTCAGTGCATGGCAACTATGATCAGGTCAATCGTCTCTGCTCTGAGGTGGCCAACACCCACGGCTGGGGCTTTGTAAATATCAACCTGCGCCCCTATTACTCTGAGGGTTCCAAGACGCTGGGCTACGAGGTGGCTGAGCAACTTGGCTGGGAGCTGCCCGATCATGTGGTGGCACCGCTGGCCTCTGGCTCACTGTTTACCAAGATCCACAAGGGCTTTCAAGAATTTATTAAGGTTGGACTGGTGGCAGAAAAGCCAGTGCGCTTTAGCGGCGCTCAGGCCGAGGGCTGTTCGCCAATTGCCCAGGCGTTCCGCGAGAACCGCGACTTTATCTCGCCCGTCAAGCCCAACACCATCGCCAAATCCATTGCAATTGGCAACCCAGCTGATGGCGTCTATGCGCTCGATATCGCCCATAAAACCAACGGCAACATTGAGTCCGTAAATGATCAAGAAATCATTGCAGGCATCAAACTGCTGGCCGAGACCGAAGGGATCTTCACCGAAACCGCTGGCGGCACCACCGTGGCTGTCCTAAAGAAGCTGGTGGAAGCTGGCAAAATTAGCCCTGACGAAACCACCGTGGTCTACATCACCGGCAATGGCCTGAAGACGCAGGAGGCCGTCCAAGGCTATATCGGCGAACCGCTGACCATTGAACCGAAGCTAGATGCCTTTGAGCGCGCCTGGGAGCGTGCCCAAACCCTCGATCGCCTAGAGTGGCAGCAGGTGCTGGTTTAAGTTCGGCGGCAAAATCTTGACTAGCCTCGTTCAACTCGCTTTTTCGTTCAACTATTTTTTCTTTGAGCCATGTCTGTCAAAGTACTCATTCCGACGCCGCTGCAAAAGTTCACCCGCGATCAGGCCAGCATCGAATGCGATGGCGGCAGCATCCTAGAACTCCTGAATACACTCGAACAGGATTTTCCGGGCATTAAAGCGCGGCTTTGCGACGAGCAGGGCAACCTGCGGCGGTTCATCAATTTTTATGTCAACAGCGAAGATATCCGCTTCCTAGATGGGCCAAATACCGCCTTAAACGCTGGCGATGAGGTCAGCATCGTTCCGGCAGTAGCGGGCGGCTAGCCAGAGCTGGGATTGCAGAATTCGCTTGAACAATTCTGCGGCAGGTCTTACAGTTTGAGTATCACCCTTCACTTAAAGAGCTAGGTCGCCCATGCCAGACGAAACTGCGCCCGATTCTACCCCCGAAGCAGCGGCTAAAGCACCCGCAGCCGAGGTCAGTGAAAAAAAAGCTGCCAAAAAAGAAAAGCCGCCTGCTTTAGAAGACAAGCCATTTACTGAATTTATCAGCCAGGATTTTCTGCCCGGTCTAAAGCAGATGCTGGCGAAAGCAGGCATTCCAGAAACCGAACTCCAGTTTGTCAAGCGCCGACTGCCCATTGCGGCGCTGGGCGACGAGGAATGCTGGCAGGTGATTGGCCAGATTCAGGGTGGACGACAGTTTACGATCATCTTCTCCAAAGAAGATTTGCAGGCTGCGAAGTTCTACACCTGTGCCGACAGTGGCGCAGAGCCGACGATGATCGAGTCGTTCATGATTGACGAACGTAAAGTTAACCTCGATTTGCTGCTGCTCTACACGCTACAAAGGCTGAACGGCCAGAAATGGCTGGTGATGAATTAGCCGCCTATTGGCTAGCCAACTCACTCAAAGAGCGCGTCCAGAGCATGAGTCTGGACGCGCTCTTTGGTTTTGATAGCTTAACCCAGCCTACCGCTGGAGCTGAGAGCTTTTCAGGCTGAGGCGCAGGTTGTAATGCCCAGTTTCGCCCACTCGGTAAGTATTAGCCAGCACGGTGTAAGTGCCATCTACTGGCAGCGCCATCACCAGTCGGGCGTTAGCGCCACCGCCGCCATCATCGTCATGCGCCAGGTCTTGGCCATCTGGAGCCAGCAAAATCAGATAGGGATCAATTTCGCTGCTGGTCATGTCAATTTCGATCTGCTGCCCTGCCTTACCTTCAAAATTGTAGGCGTTGAAGTAGCTGCGGTCTGCCGGATGCAAGCCGCTGGCCTGGGTGAGCTGCCCTTCTACCGGGCGATTCAGGGCAATTCGCTCTGCCCGCTGTCCGCCCAAGAGCGGCGAGGTTTGCTGGGCCGTGCGCGGCGCTGAGCCATCCCGCACCGAAACCAGAAACGGCTCGACTTGATCAATATTAATCGCAAAGCCAATGCCGATATTGCCGGACGCGCCTCTGGGCGCAAAAATGGCGCTGTTGACGCCAATTAGCTCGCCTTGGTTATTCAAGAGCGGGCCACCTGAATTGCCGGGGTTAATGGCCGTATCAGTCTGAATCAGCCCGCGCTCTGGGTCAATTCGGCTGACAATGCCAGTGGTAAAAGTGCCCTGAAACTGGCCAAACGGGTTGCCAATGGCAAAAGCTCGCTGCCCCACTGCCACTGAGCCTAAGGGCGCAATCGTGATCGTCGGCAGATTTTGAGCATCTCGCACCTGCACAGCTGCCAAATCGAGATCAGCTCGGCCAAAGGCAACCACGTCGCCCTCCAGCTTCTTGCCATCTGCCAAAATCACCTTGACTGTAGTCTGGCCGCTGACCACATGGGCATTGGTCAAGATCAGGCCATCAGGGCTAATAATAATGCCGCTGCCGCTGCCGTCGCCCGCTTCAATAGAAACGACCGCCGGACTGGCTGCTGTATAGACGCGGACGTTCACGGCTTCTTCGGCATCTTGCTGAGCCAGAGCGCTGCTAGCGGGTTGCCCCAGCTTGGCCAGGTTTAACAGTTCCACGGGTGAAGCGGCGTTCAGGAGGGTCAGCGCCAGCGAGGCGGCAGCCGTTTGGCGGAAAAATTTGTGAGGAGAAGAGAATTTATACATACTGAACTTTGGCTTGATTAAGGGTGTGTGGAGCAAGCAGACTGAGCGAGCTGGGTGAGCAAGTTCAAAATCGGCCTTCTGAACTTTTAAACAAGCTGCTAACTCTATTACAGCCTGCAACAACCCCTGCCTGTCAATACTATAAATACGAATAAAGTTGGAATATTGTCGCGTCGGATGCATTGACGCCCCAAAAAAACCAAAAAAATCAGCTTTAAGTTTGCCGTAGGGCGAGGCTCAAAGCTGATCTAAAAGCTTTAGTGAAGAGTGAAGAGCTATTGCCAGTCGTCTCTGGGTCGGTCTGAGGCGGGTCGGTCTGAGCCTTCTGGCAGATCAACGGGGCGATAGTCTACATAGTCGGCTTCGCTGCCGCGCTTTCTCGGCGATGCGGCAGGGCGATTGCTGCTGGGGCGGCGCGGCGAAAAGCTGTCGTCTCGAATCGATTCTCTCATACCGCGATTGGCTTCTGGCTCATCCCAGTTGCCACGGCTATCGCGCTCAGGCGGCAGCGGACGTGAGCTGCGGCGGGCGTCGGTGTCGTTGGCGGCTCGCTCGCCGCGATAATCGCGTCCCCGCTCGTCGTAGCCATCTCGGCCAGAGTCGCGATAGTCGTCGCGTCCGTCTCGGCTGCTGCGAATCCGGCGGGTGGTGTTGCGCTGCTCGTCGAGCGGTGTTAGCTCATCTAGCTCAGCTCGATACACCCGGCTGACCGGACGCTCATCGTCCACCATCGGCGTTGAGCGCTTGGCCTGCTCTGTGGTAATGCCGCGCAGGCGAACGGTTTCGTAGGCAAACCAGACCGCCGAGCCAATGGAGAGGAACTGCGCGAACTGCAAAATTGGATCCAGTCGCCAGCTTTGAAACAGCAGAATGCCGCCGCAGAGCAGAGCCACCGCCGCAAAGACGATATCGTGATCTCTGGCCAAGTTGGGGCGCAGCGTCCGCAAAAAATATAAGCCTACGCCTGCCATCATCAGCGTGATGCCTAAGATCCCGCCCAGTCCAAGGCTCCAGTTCAGCATTGCAGTTCTCCGTTTCTATGTCCCTATGTTAGCGAGTTTGCCAGCAAATTAAAGCTGCCTGAGTCGGGCGGAGTCCCTGCATCAAGCAGCCGCAGCTATGGGTAATTTATCTCAGCGCCATTAACCGCGCTGAATTTTGTCCTTTTGGCTGATGAAAACCAGCGCGCCGATCACTGGAATCACCACGATGAAGATGCCAGCCAGAATGCTATAGAGAAAGTTTGCTAAAGAAGGAGTCATGAAATTTTACCTTTGCGGATTATGCGGAATTTGTGCGGAATTGAGAGCTGCCGTAGCTTCTGCTTAACATATTATCGATTTGAGGGCGCATTTGGGAAGCTTTGCCAAGATGATTCTGGGCAGGCAATCAGGCTGGCGGTTCCCCTAGATCAGCAGCACAGAGCGCCAAAATGGCCTCAGAGTAGCGCAGCAGCAGCCCGACTCTGACTTGGATCTGCTGGCGACGCTGGTGAGCCGTGGCGGGTTGCCTTGCCGCTTTTAAAAAAATTGCATCGGTTTCGAGCAGTCGCATCTGTTTGTTGATCTCAATTTGCAGCGGCTGAAGCTGGCGGCCCAAGTCGCTGGCGCTATCTGGCGATAAGCCTTGCTGAAGCTGCTGCTGGGCTTGAGCCAAGCTGGCCAGCAGCTCTGCATCGCTCAAATTAGCCTGCTGCAAGCGCTGGAGCAAAGCCTGAGCCTGCTGATAGATGGGCTGATATGCCGATGCGTTCATCAGATTGTGGTTACAACAAATTGATCTGCTGGATCCAGCATAGCGCCCCAGAATTTGGCAGGTTCGGGTTTGGGCAGTTCGGGTTAAAGTAGTGTTAAGAATATAGACTTGCCGCTTGCAGACTGTGATCGAGCGCCGGGGATCTTTGATTTCTCCCAATTCCTTACTTTGCGCGCTGTCAGTCCTAGTTAAGTTCCCAAACTAGGGCTGGGCTAGAATTCACGATCTGACTTGAATGACGCCGACTGAACTATCTCAGAGGCAAGATCCCGCTCGATCGATGCTGTAGACTTTAGCCAACTGCATTACTCACGCATCTTTATCAGTCACTCCAAATTCTGGGCTTGATGGCATGAACTCAGCAACTTTAATCCCAACTGACATTACGGTTCCAGACTGGCTGCAAGACTGTTTGCGGGAGCAGCAGCCCTTATTGGTGGCAGGATCTGAGGCCATAGGATCTGAGGCCATAGGATCTGGGGCAGCGGCGGCAACCCTACAGTCGGCTCCAGAGAACGGTATTCTCGAAGGCTCTTCAGAAACCCGCCTGGTTTGCGATGCTTTTACCTTTGCCTATGCGCTGCATAAAGGCCAAAAGCGGGCATCGGGCGAACCCTACATTGCCCATCCGGTGGCGGTGGCGGGGCTGCTGCGGGAGTTGGGCGGCAGTCCCACCATGATTGCAGCAGGCTTTTTGCATGACGTGATTGAAGATACCGAAGTCACCGCTGAAGAAATTGAGCAGCGGTTTGGCGCAGAGGTGCGGCGGCTAGTTGAGGCCGTCACCAAGCTCTCCAAGTTCAATTTCTCCAGCAAAACTGAGCGACTGGCCGAAAACTTCCGCCGCATGTTCTTGGCGATGGCGCAGGACGTGCGGGTGATTGTGGTGAAGCTGGCCGATCGGCTGCATAACATGCGAACCCTGGAGCATCTGCCGGACGCCAAGCGGCGCAGCATTGCCCTAGAAACCCGCGAAATCTTTGCGCCGCTGGCGAATCGGCTGGGGATCGGTCAATTTAAGTGGGAATTAGAAGATCTGGCCTTTAAGTATCTGGAGCCAGAAGCCTACCAAGATATTCGCCAGCTGATTGCCGACAAGCGCAGCGACCGTGAAGCCCGCCTCGCCAGCGTCGCCGCCACCCTGCAAGAGCGGCTCGATCAGCTGGGCATTCAGTGCTATGACATCAGCGGACGCCCGAAGCACCTGTATGGCATCTATGAGAAAATGCAGCGTCAGCAAAAAAGCTTTGACGAGATCTATGACATTGCGGCGGTGCGGCTGATTGTCCAGACCAACGACGAATGCTACCGGGCGCTGGCCGTGGTGCATGATGCCTTTCGTCCAGTGCCGGGGCGGTTCAAAGACTATATTGGCCTGCCCAAGCCCAACCGCTATCAGTCATTGCATACGATCGTGATTGGCAATACGGGACGCCCTTTAGAGGTGCAGATTCGCACCTTAGAAATGCATCATGTGGCTGAATATGGGATTGCGGCTCACTGGAAATATAAGGAAAGCGGCGGCAGCAACGCCAAGCTGACGGCGGATGACGAAAAATTTACCTGGCTGAGGCAGCTGCTCGACTGGCAGAACGATCTCAAAGATGCTCACGAATATCTGGAGAGCGTTAAGGGCAACCTGTTTGATGATGATGTCTATGTGTTCACGCCGAATGGCGATGTGATTGCCCTGGCACAGGGCGCAACTCCGGTGGATTTTGCCTATCGCATCCATACGCAGGTGGGCAACCGCTGTGCCGGAGCTAGAGTGAATGCCCGCATAGTAACGCTAGATCGGCCTTTGAAAAACGGCGATATCGTCGAAATTATTACCCAAAAAAATGCCCATCCCAGCCTAGACTGGCTCAACTTTACCGTGACGCCGGGAGCGCGCAACCGGATTCGGCAGTGGTACAAGCATTTTCACCGCGACGACAATATTTTGCGCGGTCGCGAAATGCTGGAAAAAGAGCTGGGCAAGCGGGGCTTTGAGGCGCTGCTGAAGTCAGAACCCATGCAGGCGGCGGCTGAACGCTGCAACTACCAGACCCCCGACGATCTGCTGGCGGCGATTGGCTATGGCGAAATCACGCTGAATTTGGCGATCAACCGGCTCCGAGAAGCGATTAAAGCCCGCCAGCCGATTGGCACCAAAGAAGAAAAGCCAGAAGCGCTGCATCCGGCTAGCGGTGCGGCCATTACTCCTGCGCCGCATCGCCCCACCGCCAAGTCCTCGCCAATTAACGGCGTCGAGGGCTTGCTCTACAGCTTGGCGGGCTGCTGTACCCCCGTGCCCGGTGAGGCGATTATTGGCGTGGTGACGCTGGGCTCTTCGGTGCTTCCAGAACAGTGGCTCGGCATTGCCATTCTGCTCATGGGGATGTTCTGGGCCACGCGGGCTCGAAGGCAGGCCGCCGCCAAAGTAAACTCTCCCCAGTGAACGACACCGACGATATCTTGCCCGACGATCCGATCCAGGACG
>CASBQH010000197.1 GCA_949127695.1 Synechococcales cyanobacterium PMM_0073 | reverse complement strand
ATTCACGTAGCGATCTAGCGTCACCAGCCCGCTGGTCAAATCGCCCTGCTCAGAGGGCAAAAGCTGGAGGCAGTCGCCGGGAATCTGGGCGTCCTCAATGGCAATTTGCAGGGTTTCAGCGATAATTTGATTCGACTGGCTGGCCTCAGTGCCGCCGCGCAAAATCAGGCTGTTGCCGCTGCGGATGCAGAGTCCTGCCGCAATTGCGCCCAAGTCAGGCAGCGCTTCGTAGATAAAGGCAATCACCCCCAGCGGCATAAACTGGCAGTAGGTCTGGTACTCGTCGCTTTGATAAGACGGCACGTTCAGCACCTGCTGGATTGGGTCAGAAAGCTCTGAGAGCCGCTGCAAGATCTGTCCGGCAGTTTGCAGCCGCTCTGGGGTGAGCTTCAGCCAGTCCAGCACCAGATCAGGCACCGCCATCTCGCGGCTGGCTTCTAGATCAAGCGTATTGGCCTCTAGAATGTCATTTTGGCGAGCTAGCAGCGCCTTGGCCATCAGCTGGAGGGCACGGCTGCGCTGACTGCCCCGAAACATAGCCAGACTCAAAGAAGCCTGCTGCGCCCGTGATGCAATAGAAATCAGATTGAAGGGTGGGTTCAAGGAACTTTTGTCTTGCACTAACGTCGGCAAGCGAGCCATAGCATCAAGACTAGCATCATCGACAGCACCAGCGCAGCCATTACCCGAAAGGCCAGACTGGCGCTGAGCGGCGAGTTGAGCGTGGTCAAGAGCAATAGAAAGATCAAGCCAAAAATAATTGCCAGGGTGAGCGGGAAGTAGCCCCGCGCCAGCGAACTATGCGCCACGTTCCACTGATGCCCGCTCCAGCGCCAAGCCCGCTTGTAGGGATAGGTGGTGGAGAGCTGCTCAATCACCTGAGCATTTTCTTGCACCACAAAAATTTGCTGACAGCGATCGCAGCCAAAGGCTTCGGTCAGGGTGATGGGCACCAGACGCCCGCGCCGCCGACAGGGACAAGGATAGTCGCTGTTAAAGTCGATTTTCTGAGCTTTGGGGGAATGCACAGGCGCAATGCGGGTGAGGGTGAATAAAGCAAGGACATCATCTAAATCTAGCTCAAACGCTCTGCTCAGCAAAGATTGTTCGTAATTTATTTCAAAATTGCCTCTTCACAACGCAAGACAGCGCAATTTTGAAGAATTCTATTTAAAGATTCTGCGATCAAAGCTTTACAATCTGGTGAGACTGAATTAAATCCGCGATCCTCCAGCGGCGCTTGTTTCTACTTTTTTTACTTTAGGGAGTCTATACCCATGGGACTTTTCTTCGATGTCTTAAGTGCAGTCAATAATCCTAACCAAAACGCTAGCGTCGATCAGCTCAGCTCAATGGCGGGAACGGTGCAGCAGCTGGCCTCTCAGCATGGCGTCGAGCCTTCGGCCATGCAGGGGATTTTGTCTGGCTTAGGCGGGGCAATGCGACCGGCTTTGCAGCAGCAGGCAACCAGCGGCGGCTTGGGCAATTTGATGGGTCAGCTGGCAGGCGGTATGGGCGGCATGGGCGGCATGGGCAACGCGGGTGGCATGGGCAACGCGGGTGGCATGATGGGCGGCCTCGCCTCCTCGCTGATCACGCCGCAGATGATTCAGATGGTTTCGCAGAAAACTGGGGTGAATGCTGGGGTTTTGCAGAGCATGTTGCCCGCCTTGATTCCAGTCGTGATGCAGTTTTTGAATATGGGAGCCCCTAAAACGGGCGGGACTGCTGCCAACTCGCTATTGGACAATCCGATGCTGAAGACGTTCTTGGACAGCGACCAGGATAACGATGTGGATCTAGGCGATGTCTTTAAGTTCACGGGGCGCTTCTTAAATCCGGCCTAGAGGCTGGGTGATTTGCTAAGCGATTGGCCTCAATAGAAAGCGGGCTTCCCTGGTTTTGGGAAGCCCGCTTTAGATCTGGGCGGCTAGAGCCTATGAAAAAGGCGGCTCGACAGCTGGAATATGTACGGGTGCAGAACGAGCAATCCGCAGCCAGCGGCCATTTTTAGCCAGGTAGCCAATTTCAGCCACATATTCACCATTGTCCGGCACGGTCACTGTCCGGTTGATGTCGCTTTCTTCGCAGTTAAACTGCTGAATGCTATGCGGCGCGTGATGCTCTAGATCAACTCCGGTCACATCGCAGATTCGCAGAATAAAGTTCTGCCCGCCATGCTGCTTGGCAATCTCTTTGTGATGCTCCAAGACTTCCCACTCGGCATCGGCATCTTGGCCACTACGCGGCAAAAGCATGATCTGACTGCGCTTGATCCGGCTCTTCTGGGCGGCAGCACCAACCGCCATTTGGCTGTCTGCAACCTCTGGCAATAGCTCTGGCAATGGCTCTAATGGAGCCTCTGGCAATACTTCTGGCAATACTTCTGGCAAATCAGCAAACTCGCGCTCAGCTGGCTCTACGATAGGTAGCTCAGCCGCCGGATTAACTGGATCAACCAGCGGCATCCCGTCCCGGAAGCTGTTCTCTGTAAAGCTACTCTCTGCGAAGCTGTTCTCTGCGAAGCTGTTCTCTCTAAAACTGCTTTCTGTAAAGCTGTTTTCAGGCTGCGAAAAGTTAGGCATCATCGGCAGAATTGGCGGCGGTGCAGCCTGCGCTGGCGGCATTCCAGGCTGACCATCAGCTCCAACATGCACCGAATTAGATTTAGCCAGCTTCACCCAGCGGCCTTGATAGGTGACGTAGCCCAGCTCAACCAGATAGTCACGGTCGGTCTGAGGCAAAGCAAAATGTAGATCTTGATCAGACTCGGTGCATTCAAATTCTTCGATGCTGTGAGCTGGATGGCGATCAAACTCTAAGCCTGTCACGTCATACAGCCGCAGCGCCAGATTTTGGCCGCCTTCGTCTTTGCGGAGCCGCTGCTTATGCGCCTCAGGCACTTCCCAATAGGCGTAAGCTTCAGTGGCACTCCGAGGGGTCAAGATAATTCGGCTGTTCTCTCCGGCCCGATCGGCGGCAATAGCAGCAGTCGAAACGGGTCTGGAAACGGCGGCTGACTGGAGGCTCTCCTCTGCTTCATCTGAGCCGCCCAGCCCTTTGAGCAAAGCCCAAATTAGCCCGCCCAGCAGCGGCAGAGACAGCAGCCAGAGCCAGGGCGGAATGCCAGTTTTTGCGCCAGCATCAGCCGCAGGAGCCTGAGCCACTGTGGTCGGACTTGCGCCGGGGCTCGCGCCCGGATCAGCGCCGGGACTCGCTGCCGTGACAGCAGGAGAAGTCGTCGGAGCCGCCGGAGCTCCGGCTCCAGCAGGCGCTGCCGGAGCTTGACTCGCTGCAACGGGCGCTGGGCTAGCAGGAGCCGCCGCCGGAGCTTGACTCACTGCTGCACCCGCCGCCGCTCCAGCTGCCCCT
>CASBQH010000196.1 GCA_949127695.1 Synechococcales cyanobacterium PMM_0073 | reverse complement strand
TGGGGCGAGCGGTGCTCGATCGGGTGTTTGCCGACGTAATGGGAGCCGAAGCCGCTGCGGTGCGGGTGCAGTTTGTTTCGGGCACTCACGCGATTACCTGTGCGCTGTTTGGAGCACTGCGTCCCGGCGACGAAATGCTCTCGGTGGTGGGATCGCCCTATGACACCCTCGAAGAAGTGATTGGCCTGCGGGGCGAAGGGCATGGCTCGCTGCGCGATTTTGGCGTGCGCTACCGGCAGCTAGAGCTGACCGCCAACGCTGATATTGACTGGCAGGCGCTCTCTGAGGCCGTGCGTCCCGAAACCCGGCTGGTGCTAATTCAGCGCTCCTGCGGCTATTCCTGGCGCTCTAGCCTGTCGCTGGGTGAGATTGAAAAAATTGTTCACCTGGTCAAGCAGCAAAACCCAGACACCATCTGCTTTGTAGATAATTGCTACGGCGAGTTTGTGGCCGATCAAGAGCCGACTGCCGTGGGGGCTGATCTGATGGCTGGCTCGCTGATCAAAAATCCGGGCGGGACGATTGTGCCAGCGGGCGGCTATGTGGCCGGACGGGCTGATCTCGTGGAAGCGGCTACCTGTCGATTAACTGCGCCCGGAATTGGCAGCGCGGGCGGGGCGACGTTTGACCAAAATCGGCTGCTGTTTCAGGGTTTGTTTCTGGCTCCGCAAATGGTGGGCGAGGCGATGAAGGGCAATCACCTGATGGCCTTTGTGTTTCATCAGCTGGGCTATCCGGTCAACCCGCTGCCGCTGGCACCGCGCCGCGACGTGATTCAGGCGATTAAGCTCGGCTCAGCTCGCAAAGTGGTGGCCTTCTGCCATGCCATCCAGCAAAATTCGCCGATTGGCTCTTACCTCAGCCCGATTCCAGCCGAAATGCCGGGATATGAAAGCGAGCTGGTGATGGCGGGCGGCACGTTCATTGACGGCAGCACTTCTGAGTTTTCAGCCGACGGGCCGCTGCGTGAGCCTTACGTGGTGTTCTGCCAAGGCGGCACGCATTGGACTCATGTGGCGATTGCCCTGGAGGCGGCATTGGATGCGGTGGGTTCAGTTTATGACTAGGTATTAAGTATTGCTGAGTTATTTTTGGTGCTCAAAGCTACCTAATTAGCCAAATTGTTTAAAGCTTGGTTGAAGTTTGCAGCCTACAACCGTCTTTTTGCAGATTTAGAGCAGAGTTAGATAAAGTTTGTCACTGCTCTTTCAATCAATTGGATGGCCTGGGAATAATTGAACTCAGGAGATTATATTTCCCCCAACCGTCCCGATTCGTAAACTGCGTGAGCGAACTTGTCCCCCGTTGCCTGTCTCTGCTATCTGGCGTCCCTGGTGCATTATTTAGCCAAGGACTTGCCGCGCATCTGCCATCCTTTACAGGGCTTCACCCTAGGCTCAAAGCAACTATGCCTCAGAATCCAGAGCTGCAAACCTGGTACGACCAAGGCAACGCACTATTCAACGTCAAACGATTTGAGGGCGCGGTGGCTCGCTTCGATAAACTGCTTGATCAACAGCCCGAACATCACGAAGCCTGGGCACAGCGCGGCTTTGCGCTCTATGAGCTAGGCTCGCACGAAGATGCCGTTTCTAGCTTTGAAAAGGCGCTGCAAATCAAGCCTAAATCCAGCCTCAGCTGGCATGGCAAAGGCATCGCGCAGGCCAAACTAGGCCGCTACGAGCAGGCAATTATTAGCTTTAGCAAGGCGCTGAAGTATGACCCCGAAAACGCCAAGATCTGGTACAACCGAGGCCATGCCTACGCCTGCCTCTACCGCTACAAAGAGGCAATTGCCAGCTTTGACAAAGCGATTGAATATAAGCCCGACAACTATCGCGCTTGGTACAGTCGAGCGGTGGCGCTGGCTTCACTGCGGCGCTACGAAGATGCCTTTAACAGCCTGGATACGACGCTGGCAATCAAGCGCAGCTGCTACTACGCCTGGAACTATCGCGGCCTAGTGCTGACTAAACTCAACCGCCACGAAGAAGCCATTGCCAGCTTCGACAAGTCTTTGGGCTACAAGTCTGATAACCCCAACGCCTGGTATGGCAAAGCCAGCTCCTATGCCCTACGTCAAGATGTGGAGATGGCGATCAAAAATCTGCACCGGGCGATTATCCTCAGCCCCAACCTCTATCGCGTCATGGCGCAGACCGACATGAGCTTTGACGCAATTCGGCAGGCTGAGGCGTTTCAGGAATTGATGCAAAAGCGGTAGCGGGCTTGAGAGCTAACGAGCGAAGGCTAGAGCGCCGCGTTGACGATCTGGCTGGCTTCGCTCAAAATCTGGTCGAGGTGGGCTTCGCTTTTGAAGCTCTCCGCGTAGATTTTGTAGACGTTTTCGGTGCCGGAAGGCCGAGCCGCAAACCAGCCGTTTTCGGTCACGACTTTGAGGCCACCAATCGAGGCATGGTTTCCCGGCGCTTTAGTCAGCTTGGCCGTAATCCGGTCGCCAGCCAGATTCTCTGCCTGCACATCTTCGGGAGCCAGCTTGCTCAGACTCGCTTTCTGCTCTGGCGTGGCGGGCGCATCTACACGACTGTAGTAAGGATTGCCGAGTTGGGCGGTCAGATCCTGGTAATGCTGGCTGGGGTCTTTGCCCGTGCGCGCCGTGATTTCTGCCGCCAGCAGATCCATGATGATGCCGTCTTTGTCGGTCGTCCAAACCGTGCCGTCTTTCCGCAAAAACGAAGCTCCAGCGCTCTCTTCGCCGCCAAAGCCCAGCGAGCCATCCAGCAATCCAGAGACAAACCACTTAAAGCCAACCGGCACTTCATAGACCGGACGCCCCAGCATTTTGCCGACGCGCTCAATCATGCTGCTGCTGACCAGAGTTTTGCCAATTGCGGCAGAAGCAGGCCAGTCGGTGCGGTGGGTGAACAGGTAGGAAATTGCCACCGAGAGGAAATGGTTCGGGTTCATCAGGCCAGCCGTGGGCGTGACAATGCCGTGACGATCGGAGTCGGTGTCGTTGCCGAAAGCGATGTCGTAGTCGTCTTTTAGCTTGATCAGGTTGGCCATCGCATAGCGCGAGGAGCAGTCCATCCGAATCTTGCCGTCCCAGTCGGCGGGCATGAATTTGAAGGTTGGATCAATGGATTTGTTGACAATTTGGATGTTCAAGCCGTAGCGGTTAATAATTGGCTCCCAGTAGGCAATATTTGAGCTACCCAATGGATCAGCGCCAATCCGCAGCCCGGATGCTCGGATTACGTCGATGTCAATGATGTTTTCCAGGTCATTGACATAGGGCGAAATGAAGTCAAAAATATGGGTGCTGCTGGCTCTTAGCGCCGTCTCGTAGCCCTGGCGCTGCACCTCGCGATTTGCCCCTGCCATCAGTGCGTTCGCCCGCTCTTGAATCCATTGGGTCGCTTCGGGTTCGGCAGGGCCACCGCTGGGCGGGTTGTATTTGAAGCCGCCGTCGCTGGGCGGGTTGTGGGAAGGCGTGATGATAATGCCGTCGGCCAAACCGCTGCTGCGGCCTTTGTTGTAGCTTAAGATGGCGTGGGAGACGACGGGCGTGGGCGTAAACTGGGCGTAGCTTTCGGTTGGGGCAATAAATAGCTCAACGCCACAGGCGGACAGCACCTCGAGCGCCGTTTTTTGGGCTGGAGCTGAGAGCACATGTGAGTCCATGCCCATGTAAAGCGGGCCGGTGATGCCTTGGGCTTTGCGGTATTCGGCCACCGCCTGCGACATCGCTAAAATATGCGCCTCGTTGAAGCTGCCCAGCGCCGAAGAACCTCGATGGCCGGATGTGCCGAAGCTCACCTTTTGCAGCGGGTTGTTGGGGTCAGGCTGCGTCGTGTAATACTGATCCAACAGCTTGGCGACATCGATCAAACTGTCGGCAGGCGCGAGCTTCCCGGCTAGCGGGCTAATCTTTTCTGCGGTTTGCATCTTGTGCGCTCCCTTCTGTTGGGGGTGTTCATGTTCACAATAGCCTGAAATGTCAGACAGCAGACGTGTTTGAGGATGCTAGACTGCGGCCAGCCTGCTTGTTTGCTGCCTCTACCGCTATGCCAACTACCCGCCGCCTGCTGTTTAGACGCTTTGTGCCAGCTGATCTGGAGATGCTGCACCGAGAAATTTATAGCCAGCCCCAAGTCGCGGCGGCGCTCTCGCCAACGGGTATTTTATCGATTCACAATACCGAGAAGATCTTGCGCCAGCGCTTAAATCACTGGCAGCAGCATGGATTTGGTACTTGGGCATTGGTCGATCGGCAAACCCAGCAGCTGTTGGGACATTGCGGCTTGCACTACCTCGCTGGCACGCCTGAAGTCGAGCTGACTTACACCATTCACCCCAGCTACTGGAAGCAAGGACTCGCCACTGAAGCCGCAACTGCCGTGCTGGACTGGGGATTTGAGCAGCTCAACTTATCGCAGATTGTGGCGGTGACTGGGCCAGCCAATGCGGCATCCCAGCGCGTCATGCAGAAACTGGGGATGCGCTACCAAAAAAACATGCAGTACAACGGCACAGAGGTCGTTTGCTATGCAGTCTCACGAGACGAGTTCTGTCACCGCCGCTCGGAAAGTCAAGATTTGATCATTGATGACTTGCTAATTGATGAAGATATCTGGAGTAACCCGCTGTCATCGATTCCAGAGTAGAGAGTTGGGGCATGTTCTGGGCAGACGTTTAGCAATTTAACCATGCAGCCTCCTCAGCCTCAGAACGAACCGCAGCGACTTGCTGCCCTCCAGCGCTACGGCGTTTTGGATAGCGCAGCCGAAGCCGCCTTCGATGATTTGACCCGGCTGGCCGCCCAGATTTGTGAAGTGCCAATTGCCCTGGTTAGCCTGGTGGACGAGCATCGGCAGTGGTTTAAGTCAAAGGTGGGACTGGAGGCCAGCGAAACGCCGCGTGAGCTAGCCTTTTGTGCCCATGCAATCTGTGAGCCTGAGCAGGTGTTTCTGGTGCCCAACACGCTTGAAGATCAGCGGTTTGCCAATAATCCACTCGTCACTTCCGCGCCCGATATTCGCTTCTACGCCGGAGCGCCACTTGTCACGCCCGATGGCTTTGCGCTGGGTACACTCTGCGCCATCGACCGTCAGCCGCGCCAGCTCACGACTGCTCAGCTGGAGGCATTGCAAGCTTTGGGGCGACAGGTGATCTCTCAGCTAGAGCTACGGATTAAGCTGGCGCAGCTCGAAACCAGTGTTGCCAAACAGGCCGCCGCCGAGACAGAGCTAAAGCGCCAAAATCACGACTTGACCTATCTGCTCAAGCAGCTGCGTCAAACCCAAGCTCAGCTAATCCACAGCGAAAAAATGTCGAGCTTGGGGCAGCTGGTGGCCGGAATTGCCCATGAAATTAACAATCCGATCAACTTTTTGCAGGGCAATCTCGACTTTACGCGGAGACATACTCAAGAGGTACTGGAGCTACTCCAGCTTTATCAGCAGCATTATCCAGAGCCTGTTGAGCCGATTCAGAGGCGGCAAGATGCCATTGATCTGGAGTTTATCAGCACTGATCTACCGCATATTTTGGGGTCGATGACAAACGGTACGCAGCGAATTCAGCAGATGGTTTGCTCGCTCCGCACTTTCTCGCGGCTGGATGAAGCTGAACTCAAAACAGTTGATCTGCATGAAAATATCGAGAGTGCGCTCTTGCTGTTGCAGCATCGGTTACAGGCGACAGAGCAGCGGCTCGCGGTGCAGGTGATCAAAAAATGTGGCGAACTGTCGCCGATGGAATGCTACATCAGCCAGCTCAACCAAGCGCTGCTCTATCTGCTGAATAATGCTATCGACGCGCTAACTACAGGCGTGGGGGAAAATTTGTGGACAGAATCACCTCAGATCACGATTGAGACGCTGAGGATTCCGGCCAGTGAGGCTCAGCCAGCGCAGATCGCAATTGTGATCACGGACAATGGCTGCGGTATTGCTGAAGCCGTTCAGCATCGGATCTTTGACCCATTTTTTACGACCAAGCCAATGGGCGAAGGCAACGGGTTGGGACTAGCGCTGAGCCACCAGATTGCCGTAAAGCATGGCGGCAGTCTCAGCTTTGAGTCGCAGGTGGGGGCGGGCAGCCAGTTTCGACTAGCACTACCCATCAAACCGCTCAGCAGACCGGAGCGGCTTTAATCGCGAAAATCTGTTCAATCACGGCTTCAACGACGCGATCTGGCGTAGAGGCTCCTGATGTGATCCCAACCGTAATTTCGCCGTCAGGTAGCCAGTTGAGCTGAGTCTCAAGTTCGCGGTGCAGCGGCTTATGCTCAACGCGATTGCCGGAGCCAATCCGATCAGCGCTGTCGATGTGATAGGAAGGAATGCCGCGCTCGACGGCGATCTCTTGTAGGTGCGTGGTGTTGGAAGAGTTGTAGCCGCCGATTACTACCATCAGGTCAAGCTGGTCTTCGACGAGCTGAAACATCGCATCTTGGCGCTCTTGGGTAGCGTCGCAGATTGTGTTGAAGCTGAGAAAATGCTGATTGAGCTGAGCAGGGCCATATTTTTTCAGCATTGTATGTTCAAACAGCTTGCCAATCTGCTCGGTTTCGCCTTTGAGCATGGTGGTTTGATTGGCAATGCCGACCTGCTGCAAGTCACGGTCTGGGTCAAACCCCACCGAGCAAGCGTTGCTGAACTTAGCCAAAAACTCGTCGCGGTTGCCGCCTTGGAGAATATAGTCACTGACATATTGCGCCTGAGCCAGATTCAGCACAATCAAATAAACGCCGGCAAACGAGCTGGTGGCGACGGTTTCTTCGTGGTTATATTTGCCGTGAATAATCGAGGTATAGCTGTTTTTTTTATGCTTCTCGACGGTGTTCCAAACTTTAGAAACCCAGGGACAGGTGGTGTCCACAATGGTACAGCCGCGATCGTTAAGCAGCTGCATTTCCTGGACGCTAGCGCCAAAGGCGGGCAAAATCACCACGTCGCCGGATTGAACGCCTGAAAAATCTTTCTCGCCCTCTATGACCTGAATAAACTCGACCCGCATCTCGCGCAGCTGCTGATTCACCGACGGGTTGTGAATAATCTCGTTGGTAATCCAAATCTGCTCGGTTGGGAAATGCTGCCGGGTTTCGTAGGCCATGGCCACCGCCCGCTCCACGCCCCAGCAAAACCCAAAAGCTTCGGCCAAGCGAATCGTCACTTCACCGCGCTGTAAAGTCCCCTGCTGGCTGCGGATCTGCTGAATCAGATCGCTCTGGTATTCAGACTGCATCAGGCCAGAAACTTCAGCTTCATGCCCAAACCCTTTGCGGTGGTAGGTTTCAGAGTGATTCAGCGATCGCTTAAATGCTTTGGTATCCATGCTTGATTGTCTTACTTAACGATCTAGTAGCGCAGTTTTTCTCAGCCTACCTCTCAGCCTATCAGATGGTCGCTTCCCAGCGGCTACTGAGCGACGGCTAGGTTTAAGACTTCGCGGCTGTATACCTGTAGGGCAATACTCCAAGTCTGGTAGCCCTGTGGACTGAGGTGCAGCCCATCTGTGCTGAGTTCGGGGCGCAGATAGCCTGCTGGGTTGGCAAACAGCGGGTAGAGATCTAAAAAATAGGCTCCGCTCTGCTGCGCCATGGCTTCCAGCTGAAGGTTCAGCGCCTGAATCCGCTGATTTGGAATAGCCTGGAGGCGGCTACTGCCTTCCCAGCTGGAGATTTCGGCATAGGGCAGAATGGATTGCAGCACAATCTGAGCCTGCGGATGCTGGGTCTGCAAGTCCTGCAAAATCAGCTGCTGGTTGGCCAACAGCGTTTGGTCAGAAACGCCCTTCAGCAGATCGTTAATGCCGATCATCACAAAAATAGTCTGGGGCTGCGTCTGGTCAAACAGCTCCAGCCGTCGCAGCAGCCCTGCTGAAGTCTCGCCGGATATACCCTGGTTGAGCCAATGCCGCCCGCTGGGCAGCAGCTCACCTACAGCCAGTGGCTCGATTTGCTGAAGCAAGAGGCCACCGCCACCGCCGAACGCGCTCCTGCCCACCTCAGCATTTTGGCAGGTGACTCGATTAGCCTTTGGTTTCCCAGTGAGC
>CASBQH010000195.1 GCA_949127695.1 Synechococcales cyanobacterium PMM_0073 | reverse complement strand
GCTTTCAGCGCTTTTTGGAACTGCACCACAGCCTGACTGTAAAGCCGCTTATCGAGCAGAATACTGCCCAGCGCGTAATGTTCTTGGGAGCTGCCCTTTTCTTGGGTCAGCCGCTGTAGCTTAGAAAACGTGGTTTCGACGCGGCGCGTCTTCAAAATCTGGCGAAATACAAACCAGCCTGCAACGGCTAGCAGCAGCACCAAAATACTGAGGTAAAGGATGGGCAAGGATTGGTCGTTCATATCTCTAACTTTTTGTCCAGATTACAGACTAGACCACTGGCTGAAGCAGTCGCCAAAAAAGCAATGAGTCTTAGTGAATGAGGCTTGAATCCTAGATTCAGCTCAGACTCCAAAACTCATTGCCTCGCATCCCGGCCAGTCATCAAGCTCGAATTTAGCGATTAATAAGCGTCTTGCAGCTCAAAGAAGTCGGGCGAAACATAGTCTTTCCGCAGCGGCCAGCCGACCCAATCCTCCGGCATCAAAATCCGCTTCAGATTCGGATGGCCTTCATAAACAATGCCATACATGTCGTAGCATTCGCGCTCCTGCCAGTCGGCGGTCTTCCAGATCCAGTAGACCGAAGGCAGCTTGGCGTCGTCGCGCTGCAAGAACACCTTCACCCGCAGCTCGTCAGGCCGATCGGCATTGTCGCTAACTTTGATTAAATGATAGGCGCTGACCAACTCACCGCCAGGGCCGGTGTCATAGGCAAACTGGCACTGCAAGTAGTTAAAGCCGTAAGCATAGAGCGCGGTGCAAAACGGCAGCAGAAATTCGCGGTCTACCTTGACGATTTCTACGCCCAGATGATCTGGCTCCATCGCCTCATGCTCGAAGCCGTTTTCGGTCAGCCATTTGGAGATTTTGCCCGCTTCAACAATTGCAGTCTCGGTGGTGGCCTCAGCAGCCTGCGTCTCATCAGCCATTTTCAACCTCCTGCTTTTGAGCCTGCTCTTCCAGCGCCATTGGCATCCCCATCGCCTGCATCAGCTCTTTGGGCGGAGCCTGACGCGCTTCCAGTTGAAGGTATCTGCCGTCATGGATCAGCGGCACGGGCTTCATGTTATGCGTAGTGCTGTAGTAGCGGTGCGTTTGAGCGACTTGGCCGCGCTCAGCCAGCGACTCGTTGGAGATCTTTTTACGCAGCTTGATAATCGCGTCAATGATCGCTTCCGGGCGGGGCGGGCAGCCGGGAATATAAACATCTACCGGAATCAGCTTATCCACGCCCCGCACGGCGGAAGGTGAATCCATGCTGAACATGCCGCCGGTAATCGTGCAGGCTCCCATCGCAATCACATACTTGGGATCGGGCATCTGCTCATAGAGCCGCACCAAGGCCGGAGCCATTTTCATGGTGACGGTGCCAGCGGTAATGATCAGATCGGCCTGACGCGGGCTGCATCGGGGCAGCAGGCCAAAGCGGTCAAAGTCAAACCGACCGCCAATTAACGCCGCAAATTCAATAAAGCAGCAGGCTGTGCCGTAGAGCAGCGGCCAGAGGCTGGAGAGACGCGCCCAGTTGTAAAGGTCGTCTACGGTGGTGAGGACGACGTTTTCGGAAAGTTCTTTGGTAACTTCAGGTCGCCCAATTGGATTTAGCAGCTGCTGCATCATCTCTTCTTGGGTCGGTGAGGCGGGGTTCATGACCATTCAAGGGCTCCTTTGCGCCAGGCATAGACAAGGGCAACGACTAAGATGCCGATAAAAACTAGGGCTTCGACGAAGGCCAGTAGACCTAGCTGATTGAAGGCTACCGCCCAGGGATAGAGAAAAACGGTCTCTACGTCGAAGACAACGAACACCAGCGCAAACATATAGTAGCGGATGTTGAACTGAATCCAGGCTGCGCCAATCGGCTCCATCCCAGACTCATAGGTAAGCGCACGTTCAACGCCCGTGCGCCGGGGAGCCAACACAAACGAGAGGCCAATTGCTGCACCTGCGACCAGACTGCACACAATCAAAAAGACCAGAAAATATTCGTAACCGCTGAGGACAAACACAATAGCCGCCGCCTGAGAATGGTTAACTCTCCTTATGCTAGCTGGTTTTTACAATTTATAAAGCGGTTGCAGCATACCGTTTTGCGAGATTGCCAATAGAAAACCCTAATCAATTTCAATTGGTAAAATTGGCCAAAATCTGCCTATTACTCCCCTGATTCCTGGATTGCTCCCATTTCTGCCTCAGCTTCCGCCGCCATCCAGGCTTGCCAGAGGTCGGGGCGGCGGATGCGGGTGCGCTGGATCTGCTGATCTTTGCGCCACTCGGCAATCGCCGGATGATTGCCTGACCGCAGCACCTCCGGCACCTTCCAGCCGCGAAACTCGGCGGGGCGGGTATATTGCGGATAGTCGAGCAGCCCCGCCTCAAAGCTCTCTAGCTTCAATGACTCTTCTTTGCCCACGGTTCCGGGCAGCAGCCGAATCACGCCGTTGAGTAGCGCCAGCGCCGGAATCTCGCCGCAGGTCAACACAAAGTCGCCCAGCGAGACCTCGCGCGTCACCAGGTTCAGCACCCGCTCATCTACGCCTTCATAATGGCCGCAGATCACCACCAGCTGGTCGTAGGTCGCCAGTTCCTGAAACAGCGCCTGCTGCATCGGCTGGCCTTGAGGGGTCATCAACAGCACTTCGCGGCGGGGCAAGACGGGGAGCGATTCCACCGCATCAAAAATCGGCTCTGGCTTCAGCAGCATCCCCACGCCGCCGCCATAAGGCTCGTCATCGACTCGATGGTGCTTGTCG
>CASBQH010000194.1 GCA_949127695.1 Synechococcales cyanobacterium PMM_0073 | reverse complement strand
GATGGCTCATACAGCATGAATGCGCAAGATTCAGAGGTGCAGCAGAGCCTTCAGTGGCTTAAGTCTGAGATTCTCGTCCAAAATACTGCCGATCTCTATCTGACGGCGGCGGTTCCAGTCCAGCCTCGTCGATTCGATAATCTGAAGCAGATCGAGCCTCAGCTCAGTTTCTATGGCACAATTGCCCCCAGCGAAATGCTGCAACAGTTCCTCAACCTGCGCGGCAATACCGCCTACGACGCAGTGCTGCTGCTCACTGATGCCGGGAGCTACGAGCTGACTGCTGACCAACCTGCCGCGCTGGCCATACCTGCCCCGCTCTGGATGGTGCATCTGGGCGAATTGCAACCTGCCTATGACGACGCGACTCTGGCAGCCATTCAAAACAGCGGTGGCGGCGTATCTACCGAGCTTCAGCCCGTAATGCAGCGGCTCGGCACACAGCCCAGTTTGGGCGCTGGCACAACGCGGCTGAATCTGGTGGACGGCTATGCCTGGTATTTGGCTCAAAAGCCGCTGGCTGGTGCTAAAACCGATTCCAGCTTCGAGCCGCTGGCCGCTCGCCAATGGGTGACGCATCTGAGCCAGTATGTCAAACCTGATCAGCTGCAAGAGCTAGATACAATTCATGCGATCACGAAGCAGTACGGCATTGTCTCGCCCTATTCCTCAATGCTGGTGCTGGTCAACGACGCGCAGCGGCAGGCGCTGAAGCAGGCTGAGCAAGACGAAGATCGCTTTAAGCGCGAGGTGGAGGATCAGGCATTGCCGCAGCCCAGCGCGCCGCTGGCCGTTTCGGCCACGCCCGAACCCTCAGACTGGCTACTGCTGCTGTTAGCTTCCCTGCTGCTGTTCTGGGTCTATCGCGTCCAAAAACAAAACTTAACGAGCCAGAGCGAATAAAATAGGCGGATGGGGCATTCTACCCAGTAAAAACCCATCTTCCTGCGGTATGACTGATTTTTCTGACTCTTTGGGTGCATCAGCCTCGCTCGATCTGGCCGAGGCCAAGCATGAGGCCAAGCTCCAAGTCTCGCTGCAAGCTGGTTTAACGGCTCTAAAGCAGCGAGACTACCCCAAGGCGATTGCCGAGCTGAGCGACTGCGAAGCCAGCCTGGATGCAGCTACTCGCCTCAAGGCGCAGATGGGGCTAATCAAAGCCTACGTGCGGACTGAGCAGGTGCAGGCGGCGGCGCTGCTGGCTCAGCCGCTTTGCGATCACGCCAATCCGCAGGTGCAGCGCTGGGCCAAGCAAACTTTGGGCGAGCTAACAGGATCTGAGTTGCCTGAATCTGAGCTGCCTGAATCTGAGCTGCCGCCTAGCAGCAATGACACAACGGGATTTGTGCCGCTAAATCCAAAGCCTCCCGGATCTGCGAGTCGCCCTAAACCGCGAACTCGTAAGCCCGTAGAATCAGCGATGGTTTCTGCTAACGTCGCTGCTGTCGAGGCGACTCACTCAGAAACCATCTGGCGCAACGCTGGCCGCATTCAAAAATGGAACTCGCTGGGGGCAGTCGATGCTTCTGGTCTTTGGGCGTTGCAGGCAGGTTCGCTGGTGCTGCTGTTTTGGCTCAGTAAAACCCTGCTGCGCTCGGCGTTTGGCCTCTGGAACGAGTTTTCGATTGCTGTCAGTAATGTCATCAGCACGCTGCGTTTTATTCTGCCCACCGAAATTGGCCTGCCGCTGCTCTTGCTCTTGCTAATTTTGGCATCGGCTTCACCTTGGCTAATGCAGTTGATCTTGCAGCGAGCCTACGGCTTGCAGTCGCTCAAACTCTCGCAGCTGGAGAATCTCAGCCCAGAGAGCGCTCGGATCTTGCGGCGAGTCTGCAAGCAGCAAAGCATCCCTGTCCCTGATATGGGACGCTTGCCCACTGCCGCGCCGATTATCTTTAGCTATGGATATCTGCCACGCCACGCCCGGATTGCCGTCAGCCAGGGACTGCTCGATCAGCTCAACGACGACGAGACGGCGACGCTGTTTGCCGCCGAGCTGGCGCATATCCGCTACTGGGATTTTGGTGCGCTCTCGGCCATGACGCTGATTGCCCAGATTCCCTATTTGGTTTACTGGCAGGTGGCCAACTGGGGCGATCGGTGGAACAATCCCATCTTTAAAACGCTGGCTGTAATTGCCTCCTCAATCGGCTATGGCCTGTTTCGGCTCCTGCGCCTGCCGGGACTCTGGCTCTCGCGGGTGCGGCTCTACTACAGCGACCGCTTGGCCACTGACCTGACGGGCAACCCCAACGGACTCACAAGGGCGCTTTTGAAAGTCGCCGCTGGTACAGCTCAGCAAATGCAGCAGCAGACTGAGCCACTGCTAGAAAGCTTTGAATCGCTCGCGCCAGTTGGCTATCGCAGCAGCTTGGCCAGCGGTATCTATCGGGGCGATGCGGCGCTATTTAACTGGGACTGCCACAGTCCTTACCGCCGCTGGCTCCAGCTCAACAACAGCCATCCGCCGCTGGGGGAACGGCTGGCGCTGCTGATGCAGTATGCCCAGCAGTGGCGCTTGCCGCCTGAAGTTGAGCTGAGCAAGCCCAGTCGGGCAAAACCTACCCGCCGACTTTTACTTCAGGGCGCGCCGTTCTTTGGCATTTTGTTTGGGGCATTCTCGGCGCTGTTGCTCTGGGCGGCAGGTCAGATTGCGACCCAACTACGCTGGTTTGAGCTGTCCTGGCTTGCCACCGACCAGTCGGTATTTTGGGCTTGCTGTCTGCTGGGCTTTGGCATCGGTCTATTTCTCCGCATCAATGCCTTTTATCCAGATATCAAACGCGCCAATTTGGTGGATTTTAATCTGCCGCAGCTTTTGAGCGATCCCCAACGCCTGCCGCTCGACAGCCTGCCTATGCAGATTCAGGGCAAGCTGGTGGGGCAAGCAGGTCTACAAAACTGGCTCTACCGCGACCTGATGCTGCAAACTCCCACTGGCCTCATTCGGCTGCACTATACGAGTCAGCTAGGCTGGCTGAGCGATCTATTTCCCAAACAGCAGCGCCCGACTGAGCTAATCGGGCGAATGGTGACGGTCACGGGCTGGTTTCGGCGCGGCGCAACGCCCTGGATTGATCTAGAGAGAATCCAGATTCAGTCGGGGCGCAGTCTGCTGAGCCATCACCCGATTGGCTCAACAGTTTTGGCAGCGGCGGCGGTACTGCTGGCGGTCTACCTGATTCTGCGAGGTGGCGGTTGACTTTTCTCTGTTTCCTTGACTCATCCACTTTACTCCCACTCAATCGTTCCAGGCGGCTTCGAGGTAATGTCATAAACAACGCGATTGACGCCGCGCACCTCGTTAACAATGCGATTGGAAATGGTTTCCAGCAGGTCGTAGGGCACACGCGCCCAGTCGGCGGTCATGCCGTCCTCGCTGGTGACGAAGCGCAGCACGATGGGGTAGGCATAGGTGCGCTGGTCGCCCATGACGCCCACGCTGCGAACCGGCAGCAGCACCGCAAATGCCTGCCATAGCTCGTGGTAAGTGCCGCTGCGGTTAATCTCCTGCCGCACAATCAGGTCGGCGTCGCGCAGAATATTGAGCCGCTCGTCGGTAATTTCGCCCAAGATCCGAATCGCCAGACCGGGGCCCGGAAACGGGTGGCGGTTGACGATCTCTTCCGGCAGGCCAATTGAGCGCCCAACTTTCCGCACCTCGTCTTTGAATAGCTTGCGTAATGGCTCAACCAGCTTAAACTGGAGGTCTTTGGGCAGGCCACCGACGTTGTGATGGCTCTTAATTTTGACGGCAACCCGCTCGCCCGTCTGCGGATCGACGTTGGTATCGGCAGATTCGATTACGTCGGGGTAGAGCGTGCCCTGCGCCAGATAGTCAAATGGCCCCAGCCGCTTCGACTCAGTTTCAAACACGCGGATGAACTCATGCCCAATCCGCTTGCGCTTGTCTTCCGGATCGGTGACGCCCACTAGCTGCGAGACAAACCGATCGCGGGCGTTGACATATTCGACCGGAATATGAAACTGCTCTTTAAATAGCTTCAGCAGCCGCTCCGGCTCGCCCTTTCGCATAAAGCCCTGATCGATGAACATGCAGGTGAGCTGCTCGCCAATTGCCCGATACATCAAAAAAGCCAGCGTCGAGGAATCCACGCCGCCAGAGAGCGCCAGCAGCACTCGCTTTTCCCCCACTCTCGCCTTGACTTCGCGGATCGCCTCTTCCACAAATGCCTCGGTTGTCCAAGTGGGTTCGCAGGCGCAAACCTGATAGACAAAGTTCCGCAGCAGCACCTGCCCGCCCAGCGAATGCACCACCTCTGGGTGAAACTGCACCCCATAGAACTGCCTTGTCCTGTCAGCAATTGCCGCGCAGGGCGTATTATCGGTATGCGCCAAGCATTTGAAGCCTTCTGGCAGGCTCGTGACCGAATCGCCGTGGCTCATCCACATCGTGACGCCGTTGACGACTTCAGCAAACAAACTGTCGGCGTCATCCACAATCAGCGCTGCCTTGCCATATTCACCGCGCTCCGCCCGCTCCACGCCGCCGCCCAGCTGCTGCACCATCACCTGCATCCCGTAGCAGACGCCCAAAATTGGGATGCCCAGCGTCCAGATTTCGGGGTCGCAGTGGGGGGCATTGCTGTCGTAGACCGAGTTGGGGCCGCCGGAGAGAATAATCCCTTTGGGGCTGAGCTGTCGCAGCTGTTCAGCAGTAGTGCGATAGCTCAACACCTCTGAATAAACCTGGGTTTCGCGGATGCGACGGGCAATCAGCTCAGAATATTGGGAGCCAAAGTCTAAAATCACAATCATTTGGCGGTCGAGCCGCTCGGTGGATGATTGAGTTGGAGGCTGTTCGGTTTGGAGAGTCACTTGTGCGTCCTGATATGCCTAGATTATGCCTAGAGTAGAGAGAACCAAGAGCTAAATAATAAAGAGTCCAGAGATAAAAAAGCTTAGCTTTAAGATTTTGAGTATTCTTACCAGGGTAACAAAACTCCGCTAAAAGTACAGCCTCGCCCGATTCAATTTGGCCGAATTCAAAGAATTCCAAGTCTCTGATTCAAGATGCAAATTCTGCAAGTCCGCTGCCGCTCGCTGCTGCTGTTGGCGCTAGCAGGTAGCCTCAGCGCCTGTTCGCCCGGTCGCTATCGCGCCTACTACATTCCCTCCGAGTCGATGCTGCCCACTTTTGCGGTGAATGACCGAATCTTGACCGACCGGAACAGCTACCAAACCGCTCTACCGCAGCGCGGCGATATTGTAGTTTTTCGCCCCTCTCAGCAGCTGAGCGAAATGCTGCAAGGGGCGATGCCAGTCAATCACAAAACCGTATTTGTGAAGCGTGTGATTGGCCTGCCGGGTGAAGTGATTGAAGTCAAGCAGGGCAAAGTTTATATCAATCAACAGCCGCTGCTAGAACCCTACCTCAGCGAAGCTCCTACCTATGCCTGGGGGCCAGTCACCGTGCCCAGCCAGACGGTGATTTTGCTGGGCGACAACCGCAACAATGCCTTTGACAGCCACTATTGGGGAGCCTTGCCGCAGCAGAACTTGCTGGGTCGGGTGATCTGGCGCTACTGGCCGCTGAATCGATTTGGGTCAGTTCAGCAGTAGCGGCTATGATCAAGCCAACTAGCTCTAGCTCCTGCTAACCATGACCACCGAACGCCTGCTTAAGCTGCCTCCCTTAGAAAGTGGTGATCGCCTCAGCCGTGCTGAGTTTGAGCGGCGCTATACCGCTATGCCTGCCCTCAAAAAAGCTGAACTGATTGAAGGAGTTGTTTACTTGGCCTCACCCTTACGCGCCAGAGCACATGGTAAACCGCATGGTGACATGATGGGCTGGCTCTGGACTTACAAAATGGCTGTTCCCGGCGTTGAACTCTACGACAACCCAACGGTGCGCCTAGATGCCGACAACGAGCCGCAGCCAGATGCGGTGCTGCGACGCGAACCGGGCAACTCCTGGATCAGCGAAGACGACTATATTGAAGGCGCGCCAGAGCTAATTGTAGAAATCGCCGCCAGCAGTGCCTCCTATGATCTGCATGACAAGCTGCGCGTCTATCGGCGCAACGGCGTGCAGGAATATCTAGTCTGGCGTACCTACAGCCAGCAGATTGACTGGTTTTACCTCGAAGCAGATGAATATCAGCCGCTAGTCGCTGAGGCAGGCGTGATCTGTAGCCGCCAGTTTCCGGGGCTGTGGCTGGCCAGCTCGGCGCTGCTGGTGGGCGATTTGGCTGAAGTGCTGCGACTGTTGCAGCAAGGGATTGCCGCGAATTGAGCCAGGGTTCGTTAAAATCACTCTAAACGCCTGTGAGCCGCCGTGAACCCAATCGTTGACTACCTCCGCATTAGCCTGATTGATCGCTGCAACTTCCGCTGCCAGTACTGTATGCCAGACGACGCAGAGCTGGACTATTTGCAGCGCCAGGAATTTTTGAGCAACGATGAGCTGCTGCTGCTCTTGCGCCAAGTGCTGATTCCGGCTGGCTTCACTCGCTTTCGGCTCACGGGCGGCGAGCCTTTGCTGCGAACTGGGCTAGTCGATCTGGTGCGCGCAATTGCCAGCCTGCCGCAAACCCAAGATCTCTCAATGACGACCAATGGGTTTCGGCTGCGAGAGCTGGCGCAAGATTTGCATAATGCAGGGTTGCGGCGGATCAATATTAGCCTCGACTCGCTGGAGCCAGAGACTTTTGACAAGATTATTGGCAATCGCGGTCGGTCGCGCTGGCAGCAGGTCTGGGAAGGCATCCAGACAGCGCATCAGGTGGGCTTTAGTCCTTTGAAGCTGAATGTAGTAGTAATTCCAGGCGTGAATGACAGTGAAATACTAAACCTGGCAGCGCTGAGTATCGAACGCGAATGGCACGTGCGGTTTATTGAATTTATGCCAATTGGTAACGCTGAGCTGTTCGGCGAAAAAGGCTGGATAGATTCAGAGGCACTGCGGCAACAAATTCGAGAACGCTGGGGACTCAGCGTTAGCCAAGTTGTAGGAAACGGCCCAGCGGATATATTTCAGATTCCAGGCGCAAAAGGGACGCTGGGCTTTATTAGCCAGATGTCGGAATGTTTTTGCGATCGCTGCAACCGAATGCGGCTCTCGGCGGATGGCTGGCTGCGCCCCTGCCTGCTGAACGAATCACGCCAGATTGATCTCAAAACAGCCCTGCGCTCTGGCCTGCCGCTCTCTGAACTGCGAACCCAGGTCGAACAGCTTTTGGCCGCCAAGCCTGAGATCAACTTCAAAATGCGCGAATCGGGCGCAACCGGAGCCTACGGACGCACGATGTCGCAGATTGGCGGCTAAGCCAGCTATCGATTTTACTCAAGCGGCAATTTTCTCAGTCCCCGCTTTCAATTCCTTGCGTGATTAGGTTAATTCTTCCTGCGGAAGCTTCCAAAAAGCTCCAGATGCAGGTAAAACTAATCTCGGTCTTTCTAAATTTCTAGATCAGGAGACGAAGAAATGATTTCTAAGAACTGGCGCAGGATTCTGGCTCCGATCTGTTTGAGCCTGATGCTTTGCCTAACCGCCTGCGGCGATTCTACTCCCTCGCGCTATGAGCAAACCCAAACTGAGACCACCCAGCGTAACGCACCGGGCGCGGTTGCCAAAGAGGCCACCCAGGGCGCAGAGTTCAACAAATTTTTCCCCAGATCGGTCAGCGGCTATGAAATTGTGCCCTCCCAGGAGAAAAAAGGCTTTGCGGAGTACAAGGTAAACCAGGGCGGCAAAAACGTGGCAGTGCTGTCGATTAACGACACGACCAGCATTCCCGGAGCCGCCGACAAATTTCAGGGTAGCAGCAGCAAAATTGCTGGATACCCTAGCGTTGAGCAGGGGCAGAACATCACGGCAATCCTGGTGAGCAACCGCTATCAGGTGAAGGCGCAGACGCGCGATCCCGCTTTCACCAAAGCTGACCGCGCCGCCTGGATCTCAAAATTTAACCTGAACGGACTGGCCAACCTCAAGTAGCTCCAAGAATCTGAGCTGAATATTCAACTTCTCATGCAGCCATGTTTACGGCGCTACTGCAAGTTTGCCGCAGATCCTTACAGAATGAGCCAGGGTGAGCGGGTTACTGCACTCCCGCTCTCTTCCGATCGAATTGTAAACCGTTGAATACCTGTGGGTCAAAACTATGGATGCCGCGACAACCTGGCAACGTTACCAAGATTGGCTTTACTACCACGAAGGGCTAGGGCTATACCTCGACATTAGCCGGATGCGGTTTAGTGAGGATTTCGTTGCAATGCTGCAACCTAAGTTTGACAAAGCGTTTGCAGATCTAGCCGCCCTAGAAGCTGGCGCAATTGCCAACCCCGACGAAAACCGAATGGTGGGGCATTACTGGCTGCGCGACTCTAGCCTTGCTCCTAGCCCTGACCTGCAAGAAGATATTGACAGCACGCTGCAAAAAATTCACGGCTTTGCCCAAAAGGTGCATAGCGGCGAAATTCACCCGCCGAATGCGCCCAAGTTCACGCATATTCTCTCAGTTGGGATTGGCGGCTCGGCGCTAGGGCCAGAGTTTGTGGCTGATGCGCTAGGCGCAGTCGATGCCCCCATGCAGATTGCGTTTTTGGACAATACCGATCCGGCTGGCATGGATCGGGTATTTGCCCAGCTGAAAGACCATCTGGCCTCAACGCTGGTGGTGATTATGACCAAATCAGGCGGCACGCCCGAAACCCGCAACGGGATGCTGGAGGTCAAACATGCCTTGGCGCAGCAGGGCTTGAGTCTGGCTCCTCAGGCTGTGGCTGTGACTGGTCTTGGCAGTAAGTTTGAGCAGATTGCCAAAACAGAAGGCTGGCTCGATATCTTCCCGATGCATGACTGGGTGGGCGGACGCACTTCCGAGATGTCGGCGGTGGGGCTATTGCCAGCGGCGCTGCAAGGCATCGATATTAACGCGATGCTGGCTGGCGCAAAGGAAATGGATGCCGCAACGCGCCTGCCGCAGATCAAAGGCAATCCGGCGGCGATGCTGGCGCTGAGCTGGTACTATTCGGGCAAGGGCAAGGGCGAGAAAGACATGGTGGTGCTGCCCTACAAAGACAGCCTGCTGCTGTTTTCGCGCTATTTGCAGCAGCTGGTAATGGAGTCTTTGGGCAAAGAGAAAGACCTGGATGGCCAGGTGGTTCATCAGGGAATTGCCGTCTATGGCAACAAAGGCTCGACCGATCAACATGCCTATGTGCAGCAGCTGCGCGAGGGCATTGCCAATTTCTTTGTCACCTTTATTGAGGTGCTGGAAGATCGGCAGGGTGAGTCGATTGAGGTAGAGCCAGGGGCGACTTCGGGGGATTTTCTCTCAGGTTTGCTCCAGGGGACAAGGCAGGCGCTCTATGACAATCGGCGGGATTCGATTACGGTGACGGTGCCTAGAGTCGATGCCCGCAGGGTAGGGGCGCTGATTGCGCTCTATGAGCGGACGGTGACGCTCTATGGGTCGCTGGTGAACGTGAATGCTTATCATCAACCCGGCGTGGAGGCTGGGAAAAAGGCTGCCGCTACGGTTTTGGATTTGCAGAAGCAGGTGGTGCAGATTTTGGCTGAGGCGGCTGCGCCGATGTCGTTGAGTGATTTGGCCGCAAAGGCTGGGGCCGCTGATCAGATCGAGGCGATCTATAAGATTCTGCGGCATTTGAGCGCGAATCAGCGGGGGGTGGAGCTGATGGGGGATTTGAGGCAGCCTGCGAGCTTGAAGGTGAGTGCAAGGTGAGCAGAGATCTGGTAAGCAGAGATCTGGGCTGAGAACCGAGTCTTTCTTGGGGGCGCTTGCCCCCAAACCCCCGGCAGGGGACGAAACTCGTCCCCTACAACCCCTCGGTACTTGGTGATTTGTAAGTGACCAGGTTCCGCTTCGCTCTGTGAGGTGTTTGATG
>CASBQH010000193.1 GCA_949127695.1 Synechococcales cyanobacterium PMM_0073 | reverse complement strand
CCACGAATCCGGTTGCGGAAAATCACATAGCCCAGCAGACCCGCCAGCAGCGCCGGAATCATTAGCACCGCGAGGCCAGTGAACGGAAACGAGTAAAACGGCTGCCAGAACCAGGGCAGTTCGGTGACGCCATAAAGGCTCATAAACTCCGGCAGCTGCGAGCTTCCGGTGTCAGGAATTTGCAGCTTCAGATGCATTGCCAGCGCATAGCCGCCCAGCGTAAAGAAGACGCCATGCCCCAGACTCAGCAGCCCCGTAAAGCCCCAGATTAGGTCAATCCCCAGCGCCACAATTGACAGCGCCAGAAATCGTCCCATCAGGTTGAGCCGGAAATCTGAGAGCAGCAGCGGCAGAATCACGATCAGGAATAGGGAAATCGCCAGGATAATTCCGGCTTCGATCATCAGTCGGCGACGATTATTGGCGGTAGTTTGACCACCGAGAGCGAGGTTAGCAGCCATAGTTCTAGTCCAGAACGGGTGAGGTCAGTGGAAAGCAGGCGTGAACGATTGGACTCATGCATCCACCATCCGGCCTTTAGGCGGAAACAGTCCAGCCGGACGAAACTGGAGGAACACGACAATTAAGACAAACACCAGCACTTTGGCCATGCTGGTGGTGGCAAAGAAGGTAAAGAAATCACTCACAGGCTGAACAGCGCTGAACAGGGTCGCCAACATGCCAGTGCCAATCACATAGTCGGTGACGCCAATCGCCAGCGCCCCAATAATCGTGCCAGCCAGCTTGCCGACGCCGCCCACCACCACCACCATGAAGGTATTCACAATATAGTTCTGTCCGGTATTCGGCCCAACTGACCCCAGCAGGCTAACGGCACAGCCCGCCACCCCAGCCAGCCCCGATCCCAGCGCAAAGGTGAGCGCGTCCACTTTAGCCGTCGGAATGCCCAGACAGGCGCTCATGTTGCGGTTCTGGGTGACGGAGCGAATTCGTAGCCCCCAAGGCGTTTTGTTTAGGAAGAAATAAATGCCCAGCACGCAGCATACCGTCAGCAGCATGATGAACATGCGGGTGTAGGGCAATTGATAGCCGCCAATCGGCAGACCGCCTTGCAGCCATTTGGGAGCCGTCACGTCCACGTTTTGTGCGCCAAACCAGGGCTTGGTCGCCGCCAGCCCAAACGACTTACCCAGCAGCGAACCAACCAGCAGCGCAATTGCTACCGAGAGCGGCAGCAATATGGCAATGGCTAGCTTGCGGATCTGCTCAAAGTTGGGGCGCTGCCGCAGCAGCCATAACCCGCCAAAGTAGAGCAGGCAAAACAGCACCAAATTTGCCACCAGCACCCAGCTGACGCTCCGCACAAACTGCTGAAGAATCAAGCTGACGCCCCAAGTCGCCAGCAGCGTCTCCAGCGGTCGCCCGTACAGATAGCGAATCACGCCCCGCTCTAGCACCAGCCCGACCAGAGCCGTCACTGCAAATGCCGCAATCAGGGCAAAGAAAATATAGAGCTGCGAAAATGCGCCCAGCGGCTTAAAAATATTTTGTACTACAAAGGTGGTGTAGGCTCCCAGCATCATCAGCTCGCCATGCGCCATATTGATTACGCCCATCAAGCCAAACACGATTGCCAGTCCCAAAGCCGCCAGCAGCAGCACTGAACCAACGCTTAGCCCGTTGAAAATTCCGTCTAGGATACTAATAGCCAATGCTTGCTCCTTTGATGCGAGTACGAAGCGATAAACTCACCGGATATTTCAAGTATACAAAATGAATAATAAAAAAGCTGTGTCTAAGCTTACAGTCCAGCCCAGCCTCGACACAGCTCTATAGAGCAACTTAGGAGAACCGATCTATACGCCCTTGAACTTGCCTGCTGTTTCTGGAGCTTTAATGTCGGTTCTGCTCCAATCACAGGTGAAACCTTTGGTGTCGGCCACAAACTGGTTCCAAGGAATGGGCTTCACGGGGCCAGGTGTGGAAGAGACAATTTCAAACAGGCCGTCATCGCGCACTTCACCAATTCGCACCGTCTTAGAAATATGGTGGTTGGGATACATCTCAACCGGCCCTTGAGGAGCGGCAAACTTCTGGCCATAGGCGGCAGTCCGGACTTTCTCCAGATCGGTTGGCGTGCCTGCATCTCCAGCCTTCTCAACCGCCTGCTTCCAGAGGTTCACTGAGATATAGGCAGACTCCATCGGATCGTTCGTGACGCGGTCTGCGCCAAATTTAGCCTTGAAGGCTTCCACATACTTCTTGTTTTCGGGGCTATCTACCGTTTGGAAGTAGTTCCAGGCGGCGTAATGTCCCTTCAAGAAGTCTACGCCAATCGCCTTGACTTCTTCTTCGGCAATACTCACCGACATCACCGGATACTTATCTGCGGTCAGACCTGCACCCTGCATCTGCTTGAACAGCGCCACGTTGCTGTCGCCGTTCATCGTGTTGTAGATCACGCCGCCGTTGGGCAGCGCCGAGCGAATCTTGGAGATGATTGGCGTGACTTCAGTGCTGCCCAGCGGCAGGTAGTCTTCGCCCACAACCGTGCCGCCTTTGGCCGCTAGCTGCGCCTTAATAATCGTGTTGGCGGTACGCGGGAAGACATAGTCTGAACCCACCAGGTAGAACTCTTTGCCTTTCTCCTTCAGCAGCCATTCCACCGAAGGCTCGATCTGCTGGTTGGGCGCAGCCCCGGTGTAGAAAATATTCTTAGAGCATTCTTGGCCTTCATACTGCACCGGGTAGAACAGCATGTGGTTTTTCTCTTCAAACACCGGCAGCACGGCTTTACGACTGGCCGAAGTCCAGCAGCCGAAAACCACTACCACCTGATCTTCGTCGATCAGCTTCTTCGCTTTCTCGGCAAAAGTCGGCCAGTCGGAAGCGCCGTCTTCTTTAATTGCCACAATCTGCTTGCCGCCGATGCCGCCCGCCTTGTTAATTTCGTCAATGGCTAGCTCAGTTGAGTCTACAACGCTGTTTTCTGAGATTGCCATTGTGCCGCTGAGCGAATGCAGGATGCCGACCTTGATGCCGTCGCCCGCTGCTGCTGCGGCAGGGGAAGCCTCACCCGTTGCGGCAGGAGAAGCTTCGGTGGTGGTCGTGGTGGGAGCAGAACCGCAGGCTTTTAGCAAAATACTGGTGCCCAACGTCGCCGAACCGTACAGGAGAAACTTACGTCGATTAATCCGATTGCTCATTTTGGCTTCCTTATCCGAAGAAGGTCTAATCTGCTGTGATTGTCCGCAATCGTAGAGCTACAGTTTTCAGTATTTTGTATGCTTCGATACAAAGCATTGCAAGATCTCTATCCCCCGACTGATGCAAATTGCCGACTAGATTCAGATCAGCAGGCAGAAATGGAGATATCCCGCTGATAAATCAGCTTAAGCTTAGCTCAAGCAGCATTCACGCAAGTTAAGCCAGCCTTCAGCTCACAGAGTTGCCCATTTGCAAGCTCAGCCTCAGGTTAAGAGTGAGTTCGCTGAACTTAAGGATGCCAAATATTTGCCCAGAACCCCGCCCGCCGTGAGCAGAGGTGAACCGCAGGCTGAGCGTTGAGATAGCTGTTGACCCAATTGCAGCTATAGTCCAGCCAGTTAACTTTTAAAATGGCCTGCATATCCCAAATAATCAGGCTTTGATCTGCTGCCGCCGAGACCAAAAAGCCGCTGTCTGGGCTAAAAACCAGGCTTGTCACCTCGGCGGTATGGCCGCTTAAAGAGGCCAAGCGCTTGCCGTCTAGCTGCAATAGCTCAATTGCGTCGGTGGCGGCGGCAGCAATCATCTTGCCATCGGCGCTGAAGCCAAACCGCGTAAAGCCAGTGCTGCCTGCTGTGAGCGTGCGGTAGAGGATGCCGTTGCGATCCCAGAGCTGGAGACCCTCTTCGCCAGAGGCGGCCACTGTGCGGCGATCTGGCGAAATCGCCACGCCCCAAATTGGCCCACTGCTGGCAATATAGCTGCGGAATAATGGCGTCTCAGCCCCGGCGCTCTGCCAAAACCAGAGGCTGCCCGACTCGTCAATTGCCGTAATAAACTCCCCGTCCTGACTAAAGGCCAAATCCCAAATCCGCGACTCTGCCCCTTGCAGCCGTTTAATCAGCTTAAACTCTCCCTGCTGCTGCCAAACCTGAATCTGGTTCTGCTGATTTGCCGCAATCAGCGTTCTGCCATCAGGGCTGAAGCGGACTTGCAGCGGCGCAACCGGGCTATCTAGCTGGCTCAGCAGCTTGCCGTCTGGCTGCCAGAGCCGCAGCTTGCCATCCGCATCGGCAGAGGCCAGCCGCTGGCCGTCGGGGCTGAAATCTAGATCTAAAAAGGCGGCTCGACCCGAAAATTGGTGCAGCTGCTGCCCTGTCGGTCGCCAAAGCGCCAGCTCAGAGCCGCTAGCCGCCGCAATCTGCTCACTGTCAGGACTGACGGCCAGACTGCCCAAATTCGACTGGCGATAGATCCGCTTAAACAGCCGATTTTCTAGCCGCCAGAGCCGCACCGTGCTGTCATCGCTGGCCGAAATCGCCAGCTCGCCCGTCGCGCTAAAGGCGACATCGCGCACCACCGCCTTATGGCCGCGCAGGATTTTCTGAACTGTGCCATCCAGCCGCCAGAGCCGCACCGTTTTGTCGGCGCTGGCGGAGAGCAGCATCTGGCCATCTGGACTGAATTTGGCGCTGAGCACCGGGGCGTCATGGCCAGAAAACTGCTGAATTCGCTCGCCCGTTAAGCTCCAGAGCCGGAGTCCAGAGGCTCCGCCTGAGAGCAGCCTCTGGCCATCTGGGCTAAAGGCCAAAGCGCTGACGCCGCCTGGAT
>CASBQH010000192.1 GCA_949127695.1 Synechococcales cyanobacterium PMM_0073 | reverse complement strand
TTGTTTCTGCTGGTTTGGGAATTAGGAGTGCGCCTCACCCAGACGCCGCCCTACATTTTGCCAGGTCCGCTGCTCGTGTTTCAAACGCTAATTAGCGAATGGAACGTGCTGATGCCATCGCTCTGGATTACCTTTAAGATTACAATTGTGGCCTTCATTGCGGCGATCTGTTCGGGGCTGCTGACTGCAATTTTGTTTACCCAAAGCAAGTGGATTGAACGCAGCTTCTTTCCCTATGCGGTGATTCTGCAAACCACGCCAATTGTGGCCATTGCTCCCCTCATTATTCTCTGGGTACGGCAGCTAGTTCCAGGCGATAGCTCAACCTTTGTGTCGCTGGTAGTCTGCGCCTGGATTGTAGCGTTTTTCCCAATTTTGGCCAACACGACGCTAGGGTTAAACAGCGCTGATCACAATTTGGTCAATCTATTTCAGCTGTATCGGGCTTCGCGCTGGCAAACATTACTTTACCTGCGGTTGCCCAGCGCCCTGCCCTACTTTTTGGCAGGACTCAAAATTAGCGGCGGTTTAGCCTTAATTGGCGCAGTAGTGGCAGAATTTGTGGCGGGTACTGGCGGCACGCAGTCAGGCATCGCCTATCAAATTTTGATCTCTAGCTTTAATTTACAGATTCCCCGCATGTTTGCAGCGCTGATCATGACGACGTTTTTAGGCGTATTTATTTTTGTGACGCTTACCGTTCTCTCTGATTTACTGCTGCGCCACTGGCATGAGAGCGCTGTCCGTCGAGAAAATTAGTTTTTATGATGACCAACATGATTCCTCAAGCTGATCACTACTGGTTACGCAACGCGCAGGTTCCAGTTCCGCTTTTGATTGACTCAGCTGGATTTGAAACCGCTGATCTAGCAGCAGTCGATCTAGAGATTAAAGCGGGCAAGGTGGCTCAAATTCTAGCAGCTTCTAGCTCAGTTCCAGCTGATATTCCCAGCAATATTCCCACCGTTGATCTGCGGCAGGGGCAGGTCTGGCCTTGCTTTGTCGATCTGCATACCCACCTTGACAAAGGGCATATCTGGCCGCGTCGCCCCAACCCAGACGGCAGCTTTGACGCGGCTCTCACTGCGGCTCAGAAGGATTACGATACTTGGAATGCCGAAGATCTGTACCGCCGGATGGAATTTGGCCTGAAATGCGCCTATGCTCACGGCAGCAGCGCCATTCGGACGCATCTGGATATTGGCGCAAATATCAAAACTAGCCTGGAAGTGTTTAGCGCCCTGCGCCAAGACTGGGCTGAGCGGATCACGATGCAGGCAGCGGCGCTAGTCACGCTTGACTATTACCTGTCGCCAGAGGGCGAACAGCTGGCTGATCAAATGGCCGCAGTGGGGGGCTGTCTGGGCGGTCTGCCGATGATGGGAGCGGGGCTAGATTCGCAGCTCGACCGGCTGTTTGCACTCGCTCAAGAGCGACAGCTGCCCCTTGACTTTCACACCGACGAGAGCGGCGATCCGACGGCAATTACCCTAAGATACGTGGCGGAAGCGGCGATCCGGCATGGCTTCACGGGGCAGATTGTCTGCGGTCACTGCTGTAGTCTGGCGGTGCAGTCGGCGGCAGAGGTGCTGGCAACGCTGGAGGCGGTAAAGCAGGCCAAGATTGGCATTGTCAGCCTGCCCATGTGCAATCTTTATCTGCAAGACCGCAACCAAATTGCCTCCGCCCAGTTTACGCAGGCGGTCTTGGGCGAACAGATAGGCGAACGGCTGGCCGATTTGAGTCAGCTAGGCAGCATTAAAACCCAAACTCCGCGCTGGCGAGGCGTGACGCTGGTGCATGAGCTGAAGCAATCTGGTATTCCGGTGGCATTTGCCAGCGACAACTGCCGCGACCCGTTTTATGCCTATGGCGACCACGACGGCTATGAGGTGTTTACTCAGGCGGTGCGAATTGCTCAGCTCGATGCGCCCCACAGCAACTGGTGTCAGACGGTCACAGCCACTCCGGCTGACTTAATGGGGCTACCCGCTCAAGGCCGAATTGGCGTGGGGCTACCTGCGGACTTAATTTTGTTCAAGGCGCGCTCGTTTAGCGAACTCTTGTCTCGGCATCAGACCGACCGCCGGGTGCTGCGTCGCGGCCAGCTAATTGAGGGCAGTCTGCCGGACTACGCGGAGCTAGATGACCTGATGCGCTAGTGGTGAACCAGAACTCAATTTTGAATTTAGTCTCCTGAGCCGACCCTGAGCCACAGGTGAGCTTGCCGCGATGCTGTTCGGTGACTCAGGGGGCGTTCCATTTCGTAACGGGGATTTCAGTCGAGGCCAACAGCTTGCCGCGTGAGACGACGTAGCAAACGGTGGGGCGGCGGCGGATTGCATCAAAGCGATTGGCGGCATCCAGCACAATCAGGTTGGCAGGCTTGCCGACTTCTACGCCATATTGCTCGCTCAGGTTCAGCGTTTTAGCGCCGTTCCAAGTCACCATGTTGTAGCAGGCATCTACTTCGCTGAGGCCGGTCATTTGCGCCACATGCACCAGCATGGAAGCCACGTCCAGCATATTGCCCGTGCCCAGCGAATACCAGCAGTCCTGCACGCAGTCATGCCCCAAACTCAGGTTCATGCCCTGCTGCCACAGCTCTTTGACCCGCGTTAGCCCCCGGCGCTTCGGGTAAGTATCAGTACGACCTTGTAGGGTGATGTTGATTAGCGGATTGACAATGAAGTTGATCTGGGTGCGACGCAGGAAGCCCAGCAGCTTATAGGCGTAGGCGTTGTTGTAGGAGCCAAAGGCCGTAGTGTGGCTGGCTGAAACCCGCGAGCCTAGCTCGGAGCGGATGGCGCAGGCGGTGACGACCTCCAAAAACCGCGAGTTGTCGTCGTCGATTTCGTCGCAGTGGATGTCAATCAGCCGGTCATACTGCTGCGCCAGTTCAAAAATCCGATGTACTGACTTGACGCCATCTTCGCGGGTCAGCTCATAGTGCGGGATACCGCCAATTACATCCACGCCCAGCTTCAATGATTCTTCGATCAGGGCTGCGTTTTTCGCGCCGCCATAGATGCCGTCCTGCGGAAAGGCCACCACTTGCAGCGTCATCCAGTCTTTTACCTGCTCGCGCACTTCCAGCAGAGCTTTCAGCGCCACCAAATTCGCCTCGCTCACATCCGCATGGCTCCGCACATACAGCACGCCCTGCATCGCCTGCTGCTTCAGGGTTTGGATCGCCCGCGCTTTAACATCTTCTAGCGACAAATCCTGCTTGCGCTCCCGCCAGATTTCGATCCCTTCAAACAGCGTACCGCTCTGGTTCCAGCGCGGCTGTCCGGCGGTGAGTGCCGAATCGAGATGCACATGCGACTCCACAAACGGCGGGCTGACGAGCTTGCCCTTTAGGTCGAGTTCGCTCTGACCAATCGCAGCAATTTGGGGCGCAATCGCAGCAATTTTGCCGGACTCGATCGCAATATCGATTGGCTGAGAGTCGCTTTGCGGCGCATCTGTGAGCTGCAACAGCCGACCGTTGCGGAGAACCAGTTCGTAGGAAGCGGAAGACATAGGCGTGAAAATGCGGCAGTATGCCAAAACAGCGAGCTTATTGTCTTTTAATTTAGAGAAGCTTGTTGTCCGTCGAAATACGGGATCTAAAAAGATTGCGTGAATCAGCCGGAGTCCTGCTGTTACGGTTTCCTAAAATTACCTAGCGTTCTCCTTGGCGAAACGGCACCATCAGCGCTTTGGGATATCCGGCTCGCCGCGCCATCACCGTCAGCGCCAGAATGCTGAGCAGATAGGGCAGCATCAAGAACACCTGGTAGGGAATGCCTGCGCCGATTTCTTGCTGAAGCCGCAGCTGGAAGGCGTCAAACCCGGCAAACAAAATTGCCCCCAGCAAAGCCTTGAACGGCTGCCAGGAGGCAAACACCACCAGCGCAATGCAGATCCAGCCGCGCCCGTTGATCAGATTCACAAAAAACGAGTCGAAGGCGGAAAGCGTCAAGAAAGCGCCCGCGATGCCCATCAGCGCACTGCCTGCCGCCACCGCACCCGTCCGCACCGCATAGACCGAAATTCCCTGCGCCTCTGCCGCCTGCGGGTTTTCGCCCACCATCCGCACCGCCAAGCCCAGCGGCGTTTGGTAGAGCAGATAGGCCACCGCGCCCACGGCAATCAGCGCCAGATAGGTGAGCGGCGTTTGGTTAAAGAGCGCCGAGCCAATTAGCGGCAGCTTTGAGAGCAGCGGAATTGCCAGTGGCTGAAACGGCTGAATTTTGGGAGGCGTGGTCACGTTAGGCAGCAAGACGCGATAGAAAAAATAGGCGAGATTTGCTGCCAAGAGCGTGATGCCAATCCCCGTCACATGCTGCGACAGCCCCAGATAGACCGTGAACAGACT
>CASBQH010000191.1 GCA_949127695.1 Synechococcales cyanobacterium PMM_0073 | reverse complement strand
ATGCAGCTCGATTTAGTGAAGAGAGTCCGGCGCTGAGGTCGCTGCGGCAAAAGCAGGAAAATACGCAAGAGCTGTTGACGCAGCGACCTCAGCGCCGGACTCTCTTCACTAAATCGAGCTGCATCGGCAGCGATCTGAGTTTCGATTGTCACAATGCTGGCTTGCAGCGCCTGATAGCTGGGGTCTTCGCTCAGCGCCGAGGCGGCAATGGCTTCTTCAGGCGTCAGCTGGAGCTGGCTTCGCAGATTTTCGTAGAGCGCCCGCTGCTCTTGCAAGGTTCGGTTGGCCTCTAGCTGCTGGGTGTTAATCGCGTTGACAGTTTCTGAGAGCTGTCCGCCCTGAGCGGCTGGATCGAGTAAATCGTAGCGTTGGCGTAGGTCTTGAATCTTGTCTTGAATATCGTCCACCCGTTTCTGGGCTTCGGGCAGCTGGTCGTCGATGAATCGAATACCCTCGCTGAAGCGATCTTTGCGCTCCTGGATACTGTAGTCGAGGTAATTTTGAGAGATGACTTGCAAAACCCGCTGCACTAACGCTGGATCAGAGTCTTCGTAGGTGACTTGAATAATCCGGGTTGGATCAGGTGAATTTTCAGGCTGGAGCCGTTCAACCGTGAGTCCTGTTTGGAGCTGCTGGGAGGTAAAGTCGGCGAAGGGCAGCTTCTCCTGACTGCCTTCTGCCGGGGTACGCTGCACTTCTTTAACAATTCTGTCAAGGCGGCTAGGGCTAGCCAAAATCTGGATTTGGGTGGAGTAGTCGAGCGAAAACACGTCGCGGCTAGGGATGGCATCACCTGAACCGCGCGACACGGTGATTGGATCGGTAGCGCGATCGGCGTTGGTCAGCGGTTCAACCAGGAGCTGAAAGTCGCCTTTGTAGGTAGGCAGGATTTTTGTGGCTTGAAAGGCGGCAGCTAGTCCAACAATGGTGGCAATCCCGGCAATCAGCAGAATCTGCCGCTGGATGGTGCGGCCTAACGCTTTCAGGTTCAGCCCGCGATTCGGAGTGCTGTCTAGCTCATCGACTTCAGATGCCGCTATTGCCGGTCTGCTCCGGACAATTGGCGCTGCCGCCTGGGCTTGTTCAATCTCCATGCTCACCTCTGTGACTAACTGGCTTTTGACTAACTGGCTTTTGGCTAACTGGCTTTGGCTACTGGCTTTTGACTTAACCAATATCCTGTATCTATAGTATCGATTAGCAAGACCTCTCACTCGTTTGATTAAATGCTTAATCAAAGACATTAAAGATGCCAAGCACGCCGAAGAAAGAATCAATCAGCCCTGTGAAGGTTGTGACTGGAGCGAGTCGGTTTTCAACGTTGTCGCGGGTTGCTGTCGCTCCGTTCCGGCTGACAATGATCGTGTCATAGTCGCGCAGCGCCGGATTGGTCGCGTCATTAATTCCGGCAGCTAGATCCATGGCGACCGTGCGCCGAATTGCGGTGCCGTTGGAGTTGAGCCGAACGAGATCCACTTCGCTGGTGCGGGCTCTGGGATTGAGAAAGCCGCCTGCTGCCATCAACACCTGATTCATCGGCGTGTTGGCCGGAACTTCAATCACGCCCGGTGCTGAGACCTCGCCAATTACGTTGATGCGAATGGTAGCGGGCGAAAAATTAGCGCCGCCAATCACTAGCGCCTCGCTGTCATTCAGCGCTGTGGCGGTCGGGATCACCAGCGTATCTCGGTCGCGCAGCCGAATATCCTGAGCCAGCTCGCCCGTGCGGAGCAGTTCCCACAAATTAATCTCAATCAGCTCAAGCGAGCCATCCGTCAGCGGACGCCGTATCTGCACCCGCCGGATATCAGCAAACTGCGTGATGCCGCCTGCGGCTTGCAGGGCTTTGGTCACGGTTGGCCATTGGTTGGCAACCCCGCCCCCAGCGGCGGCTCCCGTCACCAAAATTTGGTTGTCGGTAGCACCTTCTGGACTGATTACATAGACGCCGGGGCGCTTCACCTCACCGGCTAAACTAATCCGCAGCGAGCGCGTATTCACCACGCTGACGGTAATGAGCGGCTCGCGAATAAATGAAGCATAGGCAGCCTCAATGCGCTGTTCGGCCTGCTTCAGGGTCAGACCCTGCACTGAAACGGTTCCAGCCCAAGTGAGGTTGACAGTGCCATCTAGCTGGACGATGTAGCTCCCTGTGGCCGCACCGCTCAGCTCAGGTACATCAAAGATGTCAAGCTGAATTTGATCGCCAGCCCCCAGCGTATAGGCTTCTTCGGGTGGAAAAGCAGTGGTTGGGGGCGGAATAATGGTGCGGGTCGGCAGAGCGGGCGTTAAAATCACGCCTCGGCGGGGTTCGGCCTGCGAGGTGGGGGACTGAGAAGTTGGGGACTGAGAAGTTGGGGCCTGAGACTGGATCTGGGGCGATGGGTTGGCCAATCCAGCGGTCGGGGCGATCACTGCCGTTAGGGCAGCAGCAACTGCGGCTCCAGGCAAAATCCTGGCACTCACCCTGTTTAGCCCCGCCGATATCGGCATGAAGCTGTGATTAAACCTGTTCACCCAACTTGCTCTTAAGCTCATCTTTGATTCACTGACAGTACTAAACGGTATGGGAGGCAAACTCTGCGTTAGTGCTAGCCTGGGAAACAGACGTTATGCTGTGCTTTTTTGTTCGACACCTTGACTCAGCTATCCGGAAAATTCAGCCAGAGAACCAGGATTGCCTGAGTAAACCCTAGACTTAGGGCTAAATCCATCTGATCAAAACTATCATAAGTTTCTCCCAAAACAGCGACGAATCGTTTGATCCCTCTAGGCTTTATCAAGAGAGCAAGATTGCTTTGCTGAAACTTTGCACCCTGCAACGTAAACCTTCCCGCGCTTCAGAGCTGCCATGTTGACTACCTCATGGCTTCAGGCTGCACCGCCCATGTCTGGAACCTTCAGCGCCCTAATTCAGCAATTCTGCCCTGATGCATCGCCTCATACTGCCCAATTGCTCTGGCAGCGTCAAATGCGGCAGCCCCAGCAGCTAGCCGATTTTTTAGATGCCCGACAGTACCAGCCGACTGGCTTGGACAATAGCTTGGACAATAGCTTGGGCAGCGCTAGCCTTCAGGCCATTGCTCGACTCCAGCAGGCACAGGCAACTTCTGAGAAGCTCTTGGTCTGGGGCGATGCAGCGAGTGTTGCAACCACGGCGCTGCTCCAGCAGGGCTTGAGTCAGGTTTTTGACGCATCACAGCTCACTTATCAGGTCTCTCGCAGTTTGACAGCAGCTGATCTAGAGGCATTCGTGGCAGCGGGCTGTAGCCTGCTAATGGGCTGCGGCCAGCGCGATCTGGGCAAAGAGGCCGCAGCAGCAGGAATGTCGGTGATTTGGATTGATCAATCCTGGCCGACTGGCGATCTGACTGACGATCTCTTTGGCGATCTGGCTGGCCATCCTGCGGTGGCGGCTTGGTTTAATTCACGCAGCCTGCCTGCGGAGCATCCGCTGGCTAATTTGCCCAGCGTGGCGCTGGCTTACAAGCTGATGGAAGCGGTTTACCCAGCCTTGGAAGTGAATGCTCAAGTCACAGATTTGCTCGATCTCGTAGCAATTGGGCTGCTGGCTGATCCAGTGCCGCTAACTGGCGAGAGTCGATATTTAGCGCAGCTCGGCATTGCCCAACTCCAGCGCAACCAAGATCCGCTCAAGCCGCCGCGTCCCGGCATCGCCAAACTCTTGCAGCTCTGTCGGATTACAGGCGATCGGCCCACAGAGATTTCAATGGGGCTAGGACGCCGCATTCAGGCCATCAGCCGTCTGTGGGATGACCCGAATCGCGCGGTGGAGCTGCTCATTAGCCAAGAGTCCAACCGCTGTAGTCAGCTAGCCGAGCAGGTTGAGCTAGCGAATGCACGTCGCAAGGTGTTGCAGCGGCAGGTGGTAGCTCAAGCCCAAGCCAAGCTGGCTGAACTCGATCTTTCTACGACTCATGTAATTCTGCTGAGCGATCCGCAGTGGCCTGCTGAAATTTTGGGACTAGCTGCCGGACAATTGGCACAAACCCATGGGCGTCCGGTGATTTTGCTCAGCCAGTCAGAGCCAGAGGCGATTGGCTCAGCCCGGATGAATGGCTCAGAGCTGCCCTCAGGCGATCTTTGCCAGCTCTTACAGACGCAGGCCAGCTGGCTGAGCCAGTTTTGGGGCGAGGGCGCGGCGGCTGAGCTGCGGTTGCCGAGTCAAAATATTGCGCCCTTTGCGGAGGCGATTAATCAGCAGGCGAGGGCAATGGGCATAACCGTGCAGTCGCCCAGAGCTGATTTAACAGTGACAGTGGCTGAGCTAGGCAAAGCGCTGTTTCAGGAGCTGCGGCTGCTCGAACCTTTCGGCATTGGCAATCCAACCCCGCTGCTGCTGATTCGCAACGGCTGGCTGACGCAGACTTGGCATCGCAAAATTCGCGACCTCAGCGGCCAGAAGCTGGATTATATCAAAACAGAGTTTGAACTCTGGGACGAAACCACAGATCAGGGGTTTCCGGGTGTCTGGTGGGGACACTACAAAGATGAGCTGCCGATTGGACGCTGCGATCTGCTGGTGGAGCTGGATTTCAGCAGCTATGAGGATGCCAAGCGCCAGAAGCGCTATGAGGTGCGGCTGATTGCGGTGCGGCTCGCTACAGATGACCGTACAGGAGAGTCAGCCGAGATTTTGGACAGGCGTGGTGAGCTGATATCAGCTGCCGCTGGACAGCTGGCCATTACCCGCTGTCCTAAGAGTTGGCAAGAGCTGGCGGGCTGGTTGCAACAGGCGCAGCAAACCTCACAAACGCTGGTTCTGGCTTACGATCTGCCCGCTCTGCCGCCGCCTTTGACGCTCTGGCAGGCGCTAGTTGAACGCTCTGATAGCCTGAGAGAACCGGTCTCTGAGATCACGCTGCGTCAGCTGCAAGCTGAGCTAAACCTGAGTGAGCAGACGCTGAAGATTGGTTTAGCTGCCTTGCCTGGACTAGATTCTGAGCAATTTATTTCGGCGGTGGCACAAGAGCAGTTTATGCAGCGGTATTTTGCTCAGGTGCCGCTGAAGACGCTGCAAGCCGCGACCTTGGCTGCAAGCCGCAGCTCAGCCTGAAGCGTTCACAAAATGCGGAACAAAAATGGGTAGCGATAGGGGCGATCCGGATTGCTCAGCACCTTGATAATTGCCATGATCGGTAGCACAAATGTGGCGATCCCTAGCAGCACCAGCAGCGGAATGCCAATCACCACGAAGATCAGCAGCGCAAAAATGATCGCGTAAATGTAGGTGTTGATGTGAAAATTCAGCGACTCAACTGCGTTGGCTTTGACGACCGGATCATTCGTGATAAATAAAATCACAATCGGCACGGCAATTGAGACCAGCAGCGAGCTGAAAAAGATCGCGCCATGGCTGAGCGCCGAAAGCAGTTTACGCTGACCAACACTGGGCTGATAATCTTGCTGCATGGCCACTGATAGAAGGGTTTCATCTATCATAAGCGCTCAGATCGCTACGGTCAAAGTTGATCGGCTATTCAGATTTGGCACTGTCTAGACTGAGCTAGATCTGGCACAGCAGGTTGCCAAATTTGCCAATTATGTAGAAATTATAAGGAGAAGCGAAAGCCAAGGAGGCTCAAATGGTTCAGGCTGCACCCTCAGACCAGATCACCTCAGACCAAGCCACAGCATCAGCGCAGATCAGCGAGACTCTGGGACGACAGCGAGCTTACTTCAACGCGGGTCATACCCAGCCGATTGAGTTCCGCTTGGCACAGCTCAAAGCCCTGAAACAGGCCATTCTTGACTACCAGCCTGAGATTTTAGCTGCCCTCAAAGCCGACCTGAACAAGCCAGAGCTAGAGGCTTATCTGACTGAAATTGGCGTCACCAAAGAAATTAACTACGCGATCAAGCATTTGCCCACCTGGGCTAGACCCAAATCTGTGTCGCTGCCGCTGGAGCAGCTGCCCGCCAAAGGCCGAATCTACGCTGAGCCGCTGGGCGTGGTTTTAATTATCGGCCCCTGGAACTATCCGTTTCAGCTGATGATTTCGCCCCTAATTGGCGCAATTGCCGCCGGAAACTGCGCGCTGCTGAAGCCTTCGGAGCTGGCTCCTCAGACCTCACGGGTGATTGCCAAGCTGATTCAGGCAACCTTTGACCCGGCCTATATTACGGTGGCAGAAGGCGGCTTAGAAGTCAGTCAAGCGCTGCTGGCCGAAAGATTTGACCATATTTTCTTCACAGGCGGTACGCAGATTGGTCGGGCAGTAATGGCGGCGGCGGCGCAGCACCTGACGCCCGTGACGCTGGAGCTAGGCGGCAAAAGCCCCTGCATTGTCGATAGCGATATTCAGCTGGAATACACGGCGCGGCGGATTGTCTGGGGCAAGTTTTTGAACGCAGGTCAGACCTGCATTGCGCCGGACTATTTGCTGGTCGATCGGCGGATCAAGCCCAAGCTGCTGGCCGCGATGCAGCAGGCGATTCGTGAATTTTATGGCGATGATCCCGCCCAAAGCCCCGACTACGCTCGCATTGTGAATGACCGCCATTTTGGCCGCTTGAGTCAGCTTTTGCCCGCTAGTTCAGCAGAGGGTGAAATTGTGGCAGGCGGCAGCACCAACGCCGCTCAGCGCTACATTGCCCCCACCATTCTGGATCAGGTGACGCCGGAAGCTGCCGTGATGCAGGAGGAGATCTTTGGGCCGATTCTGCCGATGCTGGAATACGACAATATCAGCGAGGCAATTGCCCTGATCAAGGCTCGCCCCAAGCCGCTGGCGCTCTATTTATTCACGCGAGACGCCCAGCTGCAAGCGCTTGTGCTGGCGCAAACTTCGTCGGGTGGGGTTTGCATGAACGATACGATTATGCAGATTGCGGCTTCTAGCCTGCCGTTTGGCGGTGTGGGCGAGAGCGGCATGGGCAGCTATCACGGCAAGGCCAGCTTTGATACCTTTTCGCATTACAAGAGCGTTCTGGTCAAAAATTTCTGGTTTGATCTCAAATGGCGCTACGCTCCCTATGCAGGCAAGCTGGAGCTATTCAAGAAAATTATTCGATGAATTAATCTATCAATCTGGGGATTTGCTCATGCTCAACCTATTCAAATCACTGTTCAATCGACCTGACGCCAAAGCCAACGTCGAAATCTACACCTGGCAAACCTGCCCCTACTGCATCCGCGCCAAGCTGCTGCTGAAGTGGAAAGGCGTCCAATTCACCGAGTACAAAATTGACGGCGACGGCGCAGCCCGGATCAAAATGGCCGAACGCGCTAACGGCGGGCGCAGCGTCCCGCAGATTTTTATCAACAGTCAGCATATTGGCGGCTGTGACGACCTGTACGCGATCGATCGGCAGGGGCAGCTCGATCCGCTGCTGGCTCAGGCGTAGGCAATCCTTATGCTGCCTGAGATTCCGCCGCCCATACTCGATAATCCTGCATATCTGCGGCACTATGGCTGGATGCGGCAGGCGCTTGAGCTGGCGGCAGCGGCAGGGGAGGCCGGAGAAGTTCCAGTGGGGGCGCTGGTGGT
>CASBQH010000190.1 GCA_949127695.1 Synechococcales cyanobacterium PMM_0073 | reverse complement strand
CTATAACGAATTTTCGCTGCTGTCGCTCAGCTGCTCTGACTATCTGGCGCTGCCCGCCGTGGGCGTTGAAATCAAAAATCGGCTGAAGGGCGAAAATATTTCGCTGTCGTTGCCCAGCCAGCGCGTCGATCGATTTGACGAAAATATTGCCAATATTTTGGGCGGCACGCGCCAGGGTAGCCTCACCTTTGCGCCAGAGGCAGGTACGCAGCGACTGCGCGATATTGTCAACAAAGGGCTGACCAACGAAGAGCTGCTGCGGGGCATCAAGACGGCGTTTGAGCAGGGCTGGGATCGCGTCAAGCTCTATTTTATGATTGGCCTACCGGGCGAAACAGACGTAGATCTGTTGGGCATTGCCGAAACCCTGCATTGGCTACAGCGCGAATGTACCGGACGAGGCCGCAAGCGGATTGGCTTCAACGTCACCATTTCTAACTTCACGCCCAAGCCGCATACGCCGTTTCAGTGGCATTCTGTTTCCACCGCCGAGTTTGAGCGCAAACAGCGGCTGCTGCGCCAAGAATTTCGCAGCATTCGCGGCCTCAAGGCCAACTTTACAGACGTGCGAATTTCGGCGATGGAAGATTTTGTGGGACGCGGCGATCGGCGGCTCTCTGCCGTTGTAAAACGCGCCTGGGAACTGGGAGCCGGAATGGACGCCTGGTGGGAAAGCCTAGATCGCGCCTATGCCGCCTGGACGCAAGCAATTGCTGAGTCAGGGTTGGCCGGCAAATATCGGCAGGTGGAAAGCGGCGAGTGGAATTTTCCAGGCGCGGGTCAAGCCTCAGATCAACCTGATAGCTCGCTGGTCTCGCTGCTAAATGCGCCGTTACCCTGGGATCATCTTGATACCGGCATCGACAAGCAGTGGCTTAAAGCTGATCTACAGCGCGCCCTAGAAGCCGCGACGGTTCCCGACTGCTCGTTTGACGGCTGCTCGCACTGCGGCGTCTGCGGCACCGATTTTGGCCATAACATTGTCGTGCCGCCGCTGCCAATTCCGCAGTTTTCGGGGCAGTTTGTGCCGAATCAAACCAAGGCGCAGCGGCTGCGGCTCTGGTTTGGCAAACAGGCAGAAATGGCGCTGATTAGCCATCTCGATCTGATCCGGCTATTTGATCGAGCGGTGCGGCGGGCAGCGCTGCCGATTACCTTCACTGGCGGGTTTCATCCAGGCCCGCGGATTGTGGTGGCCAGCGCCCTCTCGCTCGGTATCACCAGCTCCGGCGAAATCGTCGATTTTGACCTGACTGAAGTTCTAGATGAACCTGAATTTATGCGACGGCTAGCGGCTCAGCTGCCAGAGCAGATTCCGCTCTATCGGGTTGAAACCGTGCCGCTGAATGCGCCAGCCGCCACGCAGCTGCTCGACCAGGCCGAATATTGGCTGGTATTGCAGGCTAGCGCTGAACATCCCCTGCCGCAGTGGCAAAGCTGGATCAATCAGATTTTAGCCGCAGAGGCGATCTGGATTGATCAGACCACCAAATCAGGTCAGCAGCAGCCAGTCAACCTGCGCGAACGGCTATTCGAGTTAGAGCTGCTGGCTCCTGAACCGAGCCTAGAGCCGAGTCAAATCAGGCTGCGCTATCTGGGAACCTGCCGCAGCAATGGCAGTCTGCTGCGGCCTGACCATCTTGTGCAAATGCTGGAATGGGCAGCTGCTCAAGAGTTTCAGCTGCTCAATATTCACCGGCAGCAGCTATTGCTCAGCTCAGGCGAGCCGCTTTAAGTCAATGGCTATAGGCCGTCTGAATTAACTAATAAACTCTTGTCAAGTTTTTTTGGCTAAAATGTTCGAGAGATCTGTAGCGTAACCTGATGTCCGCGCTATAATGCTTGGCAAGAGAAGCCGTTACAGATCGATGTTCTTCCGGGTTGTCAGTGGTTTAATCGGCACCAAGCGTAGATCTAAATCTGTACCTGCAAGATTTTCAGCCTATTTTTAGTTCCTGGGTGCCTGTCTGTCACAGAGAGGTATCGGGTGAAGACTTGGAGCTTGCCATCAGTTTGTCATTTATTTGGCCTTCACTTATTTGGCACTGACTGGTTTGGTAGCTCAACCCTTCAGTAGCTTGGTGAATTCTCAGATCCATCTAGGCGTCTTCACCAACGCTAGGTGGCAGAGATTTTGGCAATCTCTCTAGCAACCAACCTCTCAAAACTTGACTCGCAGCAACATGGCTTGAATGAGCAGTGCCATATCAGAGTTCACGCCCGAAATTATCTGTACCAGCAGCGACGGCATCCATGAAGTTAATGCCCTTGCTGCTGCATTTTTGAGGAAATTGAATGTCGAAGCAAATTATTATCGCTGAGCAGCACCGAATTGCTGCTGTTTTTTCCGAAGATCAAATTCAAGAGTTGATTGTTGCCAAAGGGACGCATCAGGTCAGCGACGTTTATCTCGGCATTGTCGAAAACGTGCTTCCCGGCATTGATGCCGCCTTTGTCAATATTGGCGACAGCGAGCGCAACGGCTTTATTCATGTCACCGATCTAGGGCCGCTACGACTAAAGAAATCAGCTGCCTCCATCACCGAACTGCTGGCACCTCAGCAGCGGGTGCTGGTGCAGATCATGAAAGAACCGACTGGCAACAAAGGGCCACGCCTCACCGGCAATATCAGCCTGCCGGGGCGCTATCTGGTGCTAATGCCGTTTGGGCGCGGCGTCAATCTGTCGCGCCGTATCCGCTCTGAGGCCGAGCGCAACCGCCTCAGAGCTTTGGCGATTTTGGTCAAGCCTTCTGGCATGGGGCTGCTGGTACGAACCGAAGCCGAAGATGTGCCGGAAGAAGGCATCATCGAAGACTTAGAAGCCCTGCAAAAGCAGTGGGAGAACGTTCAGCAGGAAGCCCTCTCTGTCCGTCCACCCAGCCTGCTCAACCGCGATGATGACTTTATTCAGCGCGTGCTGCGCGATGTCTACAGCGCTGATGTGAATCGAATTGTGGTGGATTCGCATACCGGGCTGAAGCGCGTGAAGCAGCATTTGGCGCTCTGGAGCAGCGGCAAAGCGCCCCAGGGCGTCTTGGTCGATCACCACCGCGAGCGCAGTTCGATTCTGGAATATTTCCGGGTGAATGCCGCCATCCGCGAAGCGCTGAAGCCCAGAGTGGATCTGCCTTCGGGTGGCTATATCGTGATTGAGCGCACCGAAGCCCTGACCGTAATTGATGTCAACTCTGGCTCCTTCACCCGCTCAGCCACCGCCCGCGAAACCGTGCTTTGGACCAACTGCGAGGCCGCGACTGAAATTGCCCGCCAGCTGCGGCTCCGCAATATTGCGGGCGTGATTGTCGTAGATTTCATCGATATGGACGCCCGACGCGACCAGCTTCAGGTGCTGGAGCAGTTTAATAAGTCGCTGCGCTCAGACAAGGCTAGACCCCAGATTGCCCAGCTCTCTGAGCTAGGACTGGTCGAACTCACCCGCAAACGCCAAGGCCAAAATATCTACGAGCTGTTTGGCCAAACCTGCCCCACCTGCGGCGGCATGGGGCATCTGGTGCATCTCCCCGGTGAGCTAGATCAAGACCTGCCTGAACCGCTTGAGGCACGCAGCACCCCAGCCGAATCGCGGAGTCTCCCCCAGCGCGAACCGCGCGAAACCTGGGAGCGCAGCAGCGACGAGTTTGATGCAGATGCTTCCAATGACCTGCAAGAGCTAGATTTAACCAACCACCCCAACT
>CASBQH010000189.1 GCA_949127695.1 Synechococcales cyanobacterium PMM_0073 | reverse complement strand
GGAATCAACACCTCATTATTCAGCAGATCCATTAACCGCTGATCCACATCCGCCTGCATCTGGTTCAGAATGCTGGCTTGCCGAGAATTCCATTGCTTTTGCTTACGCCCCACCAAGTTGAGAAAAATCTGGGTATTGTTGTCCCCCTGAATTTGTCCCAAATTGCCGCCCGCTTGCGCGAGCTGAAGATCACTATCTGTTATTTCGCTGCCCTGAATATTCTGTTGTTGCTCATCCATAAAACTCTGACTCAGCAACAGAGAGAATGTTCAAGCTTGCATCAGCAATCAATGCCGGGAATTCACACATCTCTACAGCCCAAAAAAGTGAGCGGCAACTCCCAACCAAGGCGCAACCGTCTTAAAGATTTCCGTCCCCGTCTGCCACAGACTTTTCCCCGTTTCGGTCGTGTCTTTCAGCGTCTTCAGGGTTTCGCTCACCTGCTTCAGGTTTTGCCCCACCAATTCCTTACTGGGCTTTTCCTTTGCCGCCTCGCGTTTAGCCGGACGCAAATAGTCCAGCAATTCCTCTTGCTGCACCGGGTCAAGCGATGCCTGTTTCACTGCCGCTTCTAGTTGCTCCAGCAGCGCCACCACCTCTGCCCCCGTGATTCCCTGCTGTTCAGTCTGCAAATCTCCCGTCTGGCTTTGCTGAAGGTCGCCACCCGCCTGCCCAGCCTGCACCATGCCGCCAGTAACCGTAACATTGCTGAAGCTTTGCGATTGAGTCGGCTGCTGAGACTTAGACGGCTCTGAGGGGGGCTTTTTGCCAAACATATCGTTCACCTGCTGAGCGAGATTTTTCCCTCATCATAAGCCACGAGTCAGGCCGTGCCAATTCACCAAAACCCGTTGCGCCAGCCCTGTTTTTTGGAAACTCTCCGCCCTACATCAGCTCTCGATACAGCCCCTGCACAAAATTCTCCAGCTTTTCCTCAGAGCAGCATTCGATCAGGCCATCCATGACGCCCATCAGGCGGGCGGCGGTTTCGCCCAGCGTCGGACTCATATCCCAGACATCCTGCGCCCAGTCTACGCCGCGCTCATCCAGAAACACAATTCGTTCGAGCAGCTGCTTGGCTTCTTGTTTAGAGAGCGTCATGGTTTATCTGGGTGGGTTTTGGATGGGTGCGGTTGAGGCAGCTTGGCCGGCTGATGGATTGGCCGATGGATTGGCCGCTTGACTGCTGCCTGCGGGCTGTGGGGCAGTCACCAAGCCATTATAAACCTGCGTTTCGACGGTCAGCACCTGCGGCGGCGTGGCGTCGGGCGGATAGATCAGCTGCACTTCTACATCGCGCTCTGTACCTTTGGGCAACGTGAGGCGAATCAGCGGCTGGCCCTGCTGCCCCCGCCGCTGCACCAGATGCATATAGCGAGTTTGGCGAATGCCCAGGTCATCTTTGTAGCGAATTCGCACCGTGCCCCGGAAGAAAATTTGGTCATAGGGTGGATTGCGGAACAGCAGCCCTTGCCCCTTGAGGCGCTCGTCTTGCAGCGGCGTTTGCAGCATAATCGCGACGCGCTGGGTGGAATCCGTGTTGTTCTTCAGCGGCAAATCAATGCTGTACTGCACGCCGTAGTTGCCATGCGCTCGATAGGCCGTGTCGGGGTAGCGTACCAGCATTGGCGCACTCTGAATCTGGCCGGTGCCGAAGGTATTGCGATCGACGCTGCTGATCACATAAGAGAGCGCGTCTCCCGGATTTGGAATGCTGAGCGAATTGCTGTCTTTGTCGGTGGCTCTAGCCGTCCACTGCGAGCCTTGAGCCACTCCGGCCACTCGGCCATAGAAAAACCGCGAGACAGATCCGCTGTCAGGCGGCGTGGGCTGACGGTCACGCGGGCCGGCTACGCCGCTGCTGCGTAATAGCGCAATCCACTCAGACAGACTGGGAACCCGCTCCTCGCCTGACGGAGTTTGGGGGGCATACATCGCTAAGCTTGCCAGATAAACTGGCCCGTTGCTGGAGAGCCGCATCAAAATTGAGCGTCCGTTGATGGGCAGCGGGCGATTGTCGTTGGCGGCTGGCAAAGCTGCGGCAATGGGCGCAAGGGCAGCATTGCGGATGGAAGCCATTGAAATTTCTGAAGGCAGCAGACTGACTGGATTCTGCGTCTGAGCCACAGAGGCCGAAATAGGCAATCCTGGAATAATCGATCCGGGAGGCAATGTGCCGTTTGTGGCCACTGTGAGGCGTCGGAGGGGAATCGGCAGATTGGTTAGCATCTGGGCGCTCTTGGCCGGAATTGTGATTTGGCTAGGCCACTGCGGCTGACGTTCGCCCCGCAGCACGTCGTTAGTGACACGGCTCCCCGGCCCTGCAAAAACGGTTCCCAAAGGATTGGCAACATAGGGCGGCAAGTTATTGAAAGGGGCTTCCTGGCTCAGATAGGTGACACCCTGCATCACGTCAACTTTGACCGGACGCTCGGCTGGGTTGTAGATCAAAATTCCGAGATAGAGCGTCCGCACATCGTCAGCGGTCAGCCCTTTGGCAATATGGTGGGCAAAGACATCAAACCGGCCTTGCAGCGGATAGTTGAGGTGAGCCTGACGCACCTGCATCCCGTCTGGGGGAAAAGTCGAGAGCAAAACCCCAGATTTTTGAACGAGTTCTGGGCTGTTGCTGTTGAACATGGGCACATCGTCTAGCTGTCCCGGCAGGGGGAAGACAGACTCAGATCGCAGCACATCTAGACGCGGCAAAACGCGAATTAAGGAATTATTATCGGGCAGGGCGATGGGGGTGTTTGGCGCGGGCACAGGCGCATTGTCTAAACCAGAAGAGAGTTCTGGCGCGGCCTGAGCTACGGTTTGGGGCAATTTCTCAGCAGAGGAGCCAAACTGCATCCGGTTTACGGGCGCTGGATTAGACCAAACTGGTGCGGCCACTGCGGCCATTGGAGTGAGTACCTGAGCCAGAGACAATAAGGACAACAGTTTGAGCATGAGCGAACTTAACCAACCTTACTATCAACAGACAACCCGTTCAGCACCCTGAATTTGGCCATAGCCAGATAAACTCAGCAGCATCTCAGAGCGTAATCATACGAGATTTGGCTGCAATCTGATCAGCTAAATAATCCGTCTTTCACCTTACCACTAAGGAAATCTGGTTTTGCAGCTTGCAATGTTTAAAGATTGCGTGAAGCGACAGAGCTTGCCGCAGAATTGCTGCCTATGCTAGGGTAAGTGCTGAGCTTGAATTTCCATGCGGGTGTAGTTTAGTGGTAAAACTACTGCCTTCCAAGCAGTTAATAGGGGTTCGATTCCCCTCACCCGCTTTTTCCAGAGCCTGTTTCTAAACTCTACTTCTGAAACAGTCGCCCCCAGCCTGAGCGCTCGCCTTCCGGCAGCCAGCGGCGGTTGAGCAATGCCCGTGAGTAAACCACGCCGTTGCCGTTGTTGACGCTGCCCGTGTAGCCGCCGCCCGCATCCAGCATGCTGCCGAACGGATCGTGGCAAATGTAGTCCTTCGCGCCGGTTTTGCCAATCACCACAAGCATATGGCCGCCTGTGGGGGAAGCCAGCGTGCCGCGATGCAGAATCCCAATCACAATCGGCAGCCCTGCCATCAGCGAACGATCAAGATCCTCAAAGCCCAAGTTGGTATGCCAGGTGGATTTGATTTTGAGTTCAGCCAGCGCTTTGGTTTGAGCCGTATGGTCGGTGGTGTCGCCGTATTTGCGGACAATTTTGTAATATTCGTCGTCGCTCGCAATTTTTGCGCCCAAGAACCGCGCCACCATTGCACAGCTTGAGGTATTGCAAGTCCGCATTGGTTCAAACCGATTATCCACCTGCTGGTAGTACGGCACTTTCAGGCGCAGCGTCTTCGGCTTTGGGTCAGCCTTGCTCCAGTCTTGCCACATCCGAAAAAAGCCTTCCAGCGTCTTGGGCTGGCTGGATTGCTCTAGCCATTTGAGGGCAGCATTCTGGTGCGGCATCGCTTTATAAGAACGAAACACCTGCACAAAGTCAATCGCGCTTTGGTCGGCATTATCGCGCCACATCATCGCAAACTCGGCCTGTTTCTGAGCGCCGGTCGAGCTTTGCAGCCACTGCACCAGCTTGTTTTGCTGCGGATCATTGCGATAGGCATTGGCGACCGAGATCAAGCTGAGTTGCGTTGAAACTGGAGCAATTGGAGTTGCGACCATTGTTGAGACTTTCCCTAAATTAAAGATTGGCTTAATTGACTCTGAATGTCGGCTTTAAGATTCCCATCACGGCTACGGTGCTCAACATCACCTCGCAATCAGCCAGAGAACTCGGTAAAATCTCGATATGCGCTTTCAGCCCAATTCTGCTGCTGGACGCACCCGAACCCATGAACGCGACGCTCGCCCAGCTCAAAGCCTGTTTCGACCAAGCCCTGATTGCCGCATTTGGCCAAGCGCTAGCGGATACTGATCCGCTGCTGGTGCCCGCCAGCAATCCCAAGTTTGGCGATTACCAGTCAAATCTGGCGATGGCTCTGACCAAGCGACTGGGGCAGCCGCCGCGCCAAATTGCCGAGGCGATTGTGCAGGCGCTGCAAGTGGAGGATTTTTGCGAACCGCCGACCATCGCGGGGCCAGGATTTATTAATCTCCATCTCAAAACTGGCTATCTGGAGCAGCAGCTCCAGCAAATGCAAACCGGCGATCGGCTGGGCGTGGGCTTGAGCAAGCGGCAGCGGGTAATCGTCGATTTTTCCAGCCCGAATATTGCCAAAGAAATGCATGTCGGGCATCTGCGCTCAACGATCATTGGCGACTCGATTGCGCGGGTGCTGGAATTTCTCGGCCATGACGTACTGCGGATCAATCATTTGGGCGACTGGGGCACGCAGTTTGGCATGTTGATTCTGCACCTGAAGTCGGCCTATCCAGAAGCATTAACCACCGCAAACGCGCTGGCGCTGGGCGACCTGACCAGCTTTTATAAGCAGGCTAAGCAGCGATTTGACGAAGACGAGGCGTTTCGGGAGCAGGCGCGGCTGGAAGTGGTGGCGCTGCAAGCAGGTCAGGAGGATACTTTGAAAGCCTGGAATTTGCTCTGCGAACAGTCGTTTATCGCCTTTGAAGAAATCTATCGACTGCTGGATATTCAAATTACCAATCGCGGTGAATCGTTCTATAACCCGCTGCTGGCTGGCGTGGTAGAAGATTTGGCAAAGCTAGGGCTACTGGTTGAAGATCAGGGTGCACAGTGCGTTTTTCTAGATGGTTTTACCAATAAAGAAGGTAATCCGCTGCCGTTGATTATCAAAAAATCAGACGGCGGCTATAACTATGCAACTACAGATTTAGCAGCACTGCGATATCGGATTGAGCAAGACCAAGCAGAGCGAATTATCTACGTGACAGATATCGGTCAGGCAAATCATTTTACTCAAGTTTGGCAGGTGGCGCGGAAAGCAGGCTGGATACCAGAGAATATTGAGCTAGTGCATGTGCCGTTTGGCTTGGTGCAGGGCGAAGATGGCAAGAAGTTTAAGACGCGCTCTGGTGATGTGGTGCGCCTGAGAGAATTATTAGATGAAGCTGTCAGCCGCGCTCGCGCCGATTTGGCAGCGCGGCTAGAAACCGAAGAGCGGCAGGAATCTGAGGAATTCATCGCCCATGCTTCGCAGGTGGTCGGCATCAGCGCTGTCAAATACGCCGACCTGAGCCAGAACCGTACCAGCAACTATATTTTTAGCTATGACAAAATGCTGGCGCTGCAAGGTAACACTGCGCCCTATTTGCTCTACGCCTACGTGCGAGTTCAGGGCATTATTCGCAAAGGCGAAATCGAGCTTCAGCAGCTCGCTGGTAAAATCAGCTTGCAAGACGAAACAGAATTTACGCTAGCCAAACACCTGCTGCAATTTGACGAAATCCTAAGCGCCCTCGAAGCCGATCTGATGCCAAATCGCCTCTGTCAATATTTGTTTGAACTCAGCCAAAAGTTCAACCAATTTTACGACCGCTGCTCCATCCTGCAAGCCGCCGAACCTGAGCGTAGCTCTCGCCTAGCATTGGCTGATTTGACGGCTCGGACGATTAAGCAGGGATTGAATCTGCTGGGAATTCAGGTGCTGGAACGCATGTAGTGCCTACTTGAAGCAGCGCAATAGAAACTTGGGCGCAGTCGGTTTTAGAAATAGCCAGCTGACGAAGAAAAACGAAGCCGTGAATAGCTGCGTGATATCCAACGCTGAAAGATAACCATCAGCCAAAGTCGCAATGCTGCGATCAATAATGCCAAACAGCCAAGCAGAGACACCAAACAGCCAAATTCCGCCTCTTAGCCTAGATAGCAGCGCGATCCGATCAGAAGATGGATAGTGATACATTGCGTGACTCCTTTCAGTTTGCAAATGGCGTTCCTATTGATTGGCAACCCTTACACCCCTTTCTGCCTGATTTTAAGAAATATAAACTCTACTTGACTTTGTACCAAAGTAGTAGATTTGTTTCTGACTGGCTGTAGTCTAACTCACTTTCTGGTTTTGCCTACTGAGCCAAAAGGTAGGGAATGGTCGCTCATCCTGCAAAAATAGAGGCATATTCAGAAATTGGCACGACGGTTTAGATCCGGCTATGGTTTACGCGATTGATTTTGGGACGAGCAATACGGTGGTGGTGCGCTGGAACGCCGCCACAGAGCAGCCTGAAACGCTGGCACTTCCCGGCCTCTCCCAGCAGCTTAGCCAAAACCCGCCGCTGATTCCCAGTCTGGTTTATGTGGAAGATGCGCTGCGGGGCGAGGTTGTCGCGGGGCAAGCCGTGCGCGATCGGGGGCTAGATCTGGGCAGTCCTCGGCTGTTTCGCAATTTCAAGCGCGGCATTGGAGCCGATATTCAGGGGTTTTTGCCAGAGCTAGATGGGCAGACGGTGAGCTTTGAGCAGGCAGGGCAGTGGTTTTTGGAAAACCTATTGCAACAGCTGCAAGCCTCCGAGGCTTTGGCAGCATCTGAGCTAGATTCGCTGGTCTTCACCGTGCCCGTCGATAGCTTTGAAGCCTACCGCCTCTGGCTAACGCAGGTTTGCCAGCAGCTAAAGGTAAAAGAAGTGCGGCTGCTGGATGAGCCAACTGCCGCCGCGCTGGGCTATGGCCTAACCAACCAAGGCAATCTGCTGGTGATCGACTTTGGTGGCGGCACGCTGGATCTGTCGCTGGTGCGGCTCGAAGGCGGAGCTAGCGCCACCCAGCCCGTCGGCTTTTTGCTGAAGTGGGGGCAGCGCGTGCTAGAAGAATCGGCTCAGCGCCCCAAGCTGGCGCGAGTGCTGGCCAAAGCGGGGCAGAATCTGGGCGGCTCTGATATCGACAACTGGCTGGTCGAGCATTTTGCCGCGACTCAGGGATTGAGCGCCAGTCCGCTGACGCTGCGGCTGGCTGAGCGCTTGAAAATCCAGCTTTCGCAGCAAGAGCAAGCCACCGAGGTTTACTTTGACGACGAAACCTTTGAAAGCTACGAGCTTCAGCTTAGCCGCGCTCAGCTGGAGGAAATTTTGCAGCAGCATCAGTTTTTTGAGCGCTTGGAAGCCAGCCTGAGTCAGGTATTGCAGCAGGCGCAGCGCCAAGGCTTAACGTTGGAGGATATTGAAGCGGTGCTGCTGGTGGGCGGCACGGCTCAAATTCCAACGGTGCGAGCCTGGGTGGAGCGCCAGTTTCCGGCAGAAAAAATTCGCGCTGACAAGCCCTTTGAGGCAATCGCTCAAGGCGCACTCCAATTAAATCGCGGCGTGCAGATCAAAGATTTTCTCTACCACAGCTACGGCATCCGCTACTGGAATCGGCGTGACAACTGCCACAGCTGGCATCCTCTCATCAAGCAAGGCCAGCCCTACCCGATGCCGGAACCTGTGTCGCTGGTGCTGGGAGCCTCCAGCGAAAATCAGCCCAGCATTGAGCTAGTAATTGGCGAACTGGGCGACGAAACCAGCAGCACCGAAGTCTATTTTGAAGGCGACCGACTGGTGACAAGACTGCTCACCAGCGGCCAAGCCACCGTCAAGCCGCTAAACGACCGAGG